>DASTVC010000690.1:0-13182 GCA_035759295.1 Longimicrobium sp.
CGTCGTTCACGCTGGAGGCCACCATCAACCCCGACTTCGGACAGGTGGAGGCGGACCCGGCGGAGGTGAACCTTACGCAGTTCGAAACCTTCTTCTCCGAGCGCCGCCCCTTCTTCGTCGAGGGAACGTCCATCCTGGGAAGCCGCGGCCTGTTCTACTCGCGGCGGATCGGGGCGCCGCCGCCGGGGCAGCCGGACGCGGACTACTTCGACCGCGTCGACAACACCACCATCCTGGGCGCCGCCAAGGTCACCGGCCGCACCCGCGCGGGCCTTTCCCTGGGCGCGTTGGCGGCCGTAACGGCGCGCGAGCATGCCGCCACCTTCGACACCGCGACGGACACCTTCGGGCGCGCGGAGGTGGCGCCGCCGGCGGCGTACGGCATCGTGAGCGTGCAGCAGGAGTTCGGGCGCGACCGGTCGGTGCTGGGCGGCAGCCTGACGGGGGTCACGCGGGGGATGGACGACGGCAGCCCGCTGGCCGCGCTGGTGCCCGAGCACGCCCTCTCGGGCATCATCGACGGGCGGCTGCGCTGGGCGGGCGGGCAGTACGACATCAGCGCGTTCGCCGGATACAGCCACGTGAGCGGCGACTCGCTGGCCATCCTGCGCCTGCAGCGCTCGTCGCGGCGCTACTTTCAGCGGCCGGACGCGGACTACGTGGAGGTGGATCCATCGCGGACGCAGCTGAACGGGCTGCTGCTGGGCATCAACCACAGCCGCAACAGCGGCAAGCACTGGCTGTGGGACGTGGACTACACGCGGCAGGCGCCCGGGCTGGAGCTGAACGACATCGGGCAGCAGGGGTCGGCGGACAACCACTTCCTCTCCGGCGACATCCGCTGGCGCGAGACGCAGCCCGGGCGCGTGCTGCGCCGCTACGAGGCGGGGGTGTATCAGGATGGCACCTGGAACCTGGGCGGGATCAACAACCAGCTCGCCTACGGGGTGCTGGGAAGCGGCCAGCTGCGCAACTTCTGGAGCTTCAGCGGCGGCGTAATCCGCATCGCCCGCGCCCTGAGCGACGACCTTACCCGCGGCGGGCCGCTGATGGGCACCGGAGCGGCGTGGCGGGTGGAGTCGGCGCTGTCGGGGAACCCGGCCAACCGCACGCGCTGGCTGATGGAGGCCAACCTGCAGCGCGACGAGCTGGAGGGATGGACCACCGACCTGAGCGGCACCCTCTCCTTCCGGCCGGGGCCGCGGTGGGAGCTTTCGGTAGATCCGTCGTGGATCCGCGCCGTAAACGCGCGCCAGTACGTGCAGGAGCGCGACGGCGGCCCCGCGGCCACCTTCGGCCGCCGCTACGTGTTCGCGTTCGTGGAGCGCAGCGAGGTGCGCGCCCGCATCCGCCTGAACTACGCCCTGTCGCCGGACCTCACCCTGGAGACGTACGCCGAGCCCTTTGCCAGCAGCGGCCGCTTCTACGATCACGGCGAGCTGCGCGCCGCGCGCAGCCGCGAGCTGCGCACCTATGGCGAGGAGGGAACGACGGTCTCGCTCGATCCCGCCACCGGCCAGCGCCAGGTGACGGACGGCGCCGCCACCTTCACGCTACCGAATCGCGACTTCGACGTGCGCTCGTTCCGCAGCAACGCCGTGTTGCGCTGGGAGTGGCGTCCGGGGAGCACGCTGTTCGTCGTCTGGCAGCAGAACCGCGCGCGCCAGGCCGCCGAGTGGAGCCGCGTGGCCCCCGGCGACCTGTTTGACTCCCTGACGGCGCGCGGCGACAACTTCCTCGCGCTCAAGGCGACGTACTGGCTGCCGGTGCGGTGAGGGGAATAGGGAATAGGGAATAGGGAATAGGGAATAGGGAATAGGGAATAGGGAATAGGGAATAGGGAATAGCGGCCCGGCTTCGGCAGGCATCGAGCTGCGCCCGAGGGCAGCCCCCTCTCCCGGCCTCTCCCCCGCAAACAGCGCGGGAGAGAGGTGACGCGGGCCGAACGTCCGGAGCGCAGCTGGGAAGGCGGACGCGGAGGCAACCTGTCGAAGCGGGATCGAATTCTCCCCTTTCTCCCGCGCAGCGGGGGAGAGGGGGGCCCTGTCGGGCGCCAGCTCGATCTGCTTCGCCGAGCCGTGAACCGTCACCCAGCCGTCGCGAGGAACGAGCGAAAGGCCTGGCGGGGGTGGGGGCCCACCCCAAAACATCAGACCCTCCCCCGGCACGCCGGAGGAGGGTCATCATCATATCAGGCCGACCGTGGCACCCCGGCCACCATGTCACCCGTTCACTCGTTCACCCCTTCACCCGTCACCCGTTCACCTTCACCGCCGCGCCGCCGTCACCAGCTGCCCGCCCCGCACCACGCCGAGCGACACCTCCTTGCCGACCACGTCCCCGTTCTGGTCGAACACGATCGTCCCAGAAACGCCCTCGAACGGTGCGGAACCGCCCTTCGCACCGATTTGGGCCACATAGTCGCGCACCTTCTCGCGGTCCGTCCCCACCTCGTTGATGGCCCGGCGCAGCAGGTTGATTACGTCATAGGTCATCGCGCCGCGGTGGTCGGGGAGCGCGTTGTTGTTGCGCGCCCGGTAGCGCTGCACGAACTGGCGGGCCAGGTCCGTCCCCCGGTCGGGGAGGAACGCCGAGCTGATGAACACACCCTCCGCCGGCGCCCCCGCGTCCTTGAGGCCCGTAAGCCCGTCCGACCCCAGGATGGGCCCCGTAAAGCCGAGCCGCCGCGCCGCCAGCACGATCTTGAGCCCCGTCTCGGCCTGTCCACCGATCACCAGCGCATCCGCGCCGCGGCGGATGGCGCGCGACAGGTACGGGTCCAGCTCGGTGCCGTTCTCCACCACCGCGGGCAGGTACGGGTCCGCCGACACCACCGAGCCGCCGCCGGCGCGAAAGGCGCGCTCGAAGGTGGTCATCACCCCCTGGCCGTAGTCGTCGTTGGCGTACAGCACCGCCACCCGCCGCCGTCCCAGCTCCGTGGCGCCGCGCGCCAGCACCGGCGCGAACTCCAGGTCCGTGGGCGTTACCCGAAAGCTCCACGGGCCCGCCTGCGTGAACGCCGGCGCCGACGAGGCGGGGGAGATGTGCATCAGCGGCTGGCCGGGATGCTCTCCCTCGGGCGCGTTGTAGATGGTGGCCGCCTTCAGGCTGGGCCCCGAGTTCAGGTGCCCCACCACGGCCACCACGCGCGGGTCGCGGCGCAGCGAGTCGGCGATGGTCAGCGCCACCTGCGCGTCGGCCTTGTCGTCCATCATCAGCAGCCGCACCTGCCGCCCGCCGATCCCGCCGTCCTTGTTGATCTCCTCCACCGCCATCTCGGCGGCCATCCGCATGGAGGCCCCGTTGGCGGCGCTCAGCGGCCCCGCCACCCCCAGGTAGACGAAGTCGTCGGACCCTCTCCCGCAGGCGGAAGTGAACACGAGCGCCAAGAGGAACATGGCGCGGAAGGACTTTCGGGACATATTATACATCAGCAGGTCCGGGAAAGCCGCGCAGGCGGCGGAAACAGCTGGTTGGATGCGGTGCCGTAAGTGCCAGTCTTCGCAGCGACTTGAAGTCTTGCCTCCGCCGCGGGCCCCACACCGATCGAAAAGAATCTGGCACGTACCGCTTGACGAAGTAGACAAAGTAGACTAACTTCGTGGCGTGTCTCCTCTGTCCACTTTATAGTGGGGTTCCACAGAGTAGACTATCGGGTGGTTGGGGCCGTCGCAAGACCCGCGGTTCCCGCCACACCCGGTAAGATAATGAACGTGAACCGGAGCCGGGGAGTGGCCGTCGCGGCGCTCCCCCTCCCCTTTGGATGGCGCGCCCGGGACCGGCGATCCATCCGTGGAGCCCCGGCCATGCATGGACATGCAACAAGAAGCACCTCCCGAGCGCGTGGACGGCGCCGTAACGCTTCGCGGCGCTGGTGCATTCCGCCCGCCATCCTGCGCGAGCCCGACGAGACGCTCGAGGCCTCGCAGATCCTGGTGGAGCACAGGGGAGACCTGGGCCTGCTGCTGTGGAACTCGCTGCGCGACGTAACGCTGTGGGCGTGCGTGGAGCCCGAGCGCCGCGAGGGGCTGTTCACCCCCGACGCCGCGGACAAGCGGCTGGAGCAGCTGCGGGGCGCCGGCGTGGAGCCCCCGCTGGAGGTGTCGCTTACCGCCCTCGTCGCCGTCGTCGGCACCCCGGGCACCGTGAGCACCGAGATCGTGACGCTGGTGTGCATCGAGATCTCGCGCTGGGCGCAGGAGCGCGGCGCCGTGGGCACCGCGCTGGCCTTTGCCCAGGCCGCCGCGCTGGGCTCGCCCGAAGAGGCGGCGCCCGCGTACCGCGTGGGGAGCCTGGCGCTGGGGTGGGGGCGCCACGCCCGCGCCGAGACCTGGCTGCGCCGCTCCATCGGCCTGGCGCGGCGGGGCAAGGACTGGCAGAGCTACGCGCAGGCGTACGTGGACATGGGCACCCTCTACGCCCGCCGCGACCTGCACGCCAGCGCGCGCCGCTACTACACCCAGGCCATGCGCGCCGGGCGCCGGCACGGCCTGCTGGCGGTGCGCGGGGCCGCGCTGCACGGCCTCTTCCTGCTCGCCATGGAGGCCAGCGAGCTGGACGATGCCGAGCGCTACGCCCGCGCCGCCATGCGCGCGTACGGCCGCGGCCACCCGCGCCTGGCCGAGCTGCTGCACGACATCGCGTACCTGTGGGTCACGCGTGAGAGCTACGGCCGCGCCATCCCCATGCTGCAGAAGCTGCTGGTCTCGCGAACGGGCCCCGGCGAGCGCGCCGTCACCCTCGCCATCCTGGCCCGCGCCGCGGCCGGCACCGGCGAGCGGCGGCTGTACGAGGAGGCGTGGAGCAACGCCTGGGGGCTCATCAACCGCCCCGGCGCCCGCGAAGACCACGCGCGCACCCTGCTGGAGCTGGCCCGCGCCGCCGCCAGGCTCAAGGACTGGATCCGGATGGAGCAGGCCATCCGCCTGCACACCGCCCAGCCCCCCCGGCACGCGGACCGGCGGATCACCGAACAGCTGGCCGAGCTCGCCGCCTTCGTGCGGGGCCCCAGGACCGACTGATCGGGACGATTCGGGGAGATGGGGACGCCGAGAGGGTCGCGGCGCTTTTTTCGGCGACCCGGTGTTTATTCTGTTTACTGTCGAGCGGATGATGGCGTGATGTGCCCGCATTACGCCATCGCACCTCGTGCCTCACAGGATGGAAAACGCGGAGGGCGCGACCGGGTCAGCCCCGCGCGTCCTCCGCGTCCTGATCGATCGAGCTCAGGAATCCGTTTCCCCTAAACAACCGGAAATAGGCCACCGATAAAGCGGCCGGTGTCATTCTGAGAGAGGCGCGCGCTCATCCCTCCCCACTCGCACCCTTGTCAGTGCGCCGACCGAAGAATCTCTACGATGGGCGCACAGTCCTGCCGGCTACGTCGGCCTCTGCGCGAGAGGCGCCCGTTCCCGACAAAGATTCTTCGGTCGGCGCACAGGCGCTGGAGCGTGAAGACGGTTTTGCGCGGCGCCGCCCTTCAGAATGACAGCGATCTTCTGGACGCAGTCTTTTTGCGGATTCGGGTATAATCCGACGATGCGGATCACTCCTCTTCCGTCCGGCAGTCGCGGCGCAGGCGGCGCTCCACCATTCGCCACTGCGTGCCTTCCTTGCGAAAGTCCAGCGTCCACACACGGTTGCAGTGGTCGCTGGGAAGCCGCCGGCGGTCGGTGCTGGTGCTCCGGACGTGGGCGGTAAGCTCATCGCCCGCCTGCCGCACCAGGTTCAGGTTCACCCAGATGCCGAACTTGCGCACCCAGCACCCGCCGATCCCCGACTCCGAGTCGCACAGCAGCACCTGCTCCTGCACCGCCTGCGTGGGCTCGCCCAGCACGCGCGACATGCTGTCTTCCGACACCGAGTCGCCGGTGACCTTGTGCGCCGCGAGGCGGAACGAGTTCAGGTTGACGTACAGCGGACCGTCCGCGGGGCGCCCGGGCTGGTTCTGCCGCGCGTCCTGCTCCGCGAAGCGCAGGATCTGCCGCGAGACGTCGAAGAACTCCGCCTGGGTGAGCTGGTCGCCCGAGCAGCCTGCGAGCAGGAGAAGGGCGGCGGCGAACAGGATGCGCTTCATGCGGTTCGGCTGGGAACAGGGTGCACGTATGTGTGCAGATTACACCCCGCGCCGCGCGCGCGCCATGCCGCCCGCCCTCCCGCCGGAGCGGCCGAGCGCATAGGTTGGGGCGCACGAAACGCGCGCGCACCCGCAGACGGAGAACCGATGGCGTTGTGGAGGCTTACCCCCAGGAGCGACAGGCTCTGGTGGTGTGTGGAAGGCAAGGACCCGTGGCAGCCGCCCTACGACCGCGCCTTCGGCTTCGTGGTCCGCGCCGCGGACGCCGAAGAGGCGCGCTGGACGGCGCACCAGGCCGCGGGCGACGAGAACGGCACGCTCGAGGGCGTGTCGCCCTGGCTGGACGCCAACTACTCCAACTGCGAAGAGCTGCGCGACGAAGGCTCCGCCGAGGTCGTCCTCGTCAACTTTCGCCACGCGCCCAAGTAGCGCCTACTCGAACTCCGTAGTCGGCTCGACCAGCCGCACGTTACAGAAGCGCCGGATTTTCTGGAAGTCGGCGCTGTTGTAAGTGACCACGCCGGCGTTGATCCTCTTGGCGGACCGCGCGATGAGCACGTCGCGCAACAGCCGTTGCTGCTCATCCTTCGGAATGGCCGGCGTGTATCCACTCCGGTGTGATCGAAGGCCGAGACGAAGGGCGTTCAGCACCTTCCCTGCCTCGTACCAGTCTTCGCCGTCAGGCGTGAGCAGCACTCCATCGTTTTCCGCGGCGGCACGCATCGATCCCAGCCTGCGAAGGTCAGCCGCATCCCGTGCGCCGGCCGTGAGCTCTTGCAGGACCACGGCCGATACGAAGCCCGGGACATCGGACATCTTGTGCCGGATGATGACGTTCGTGTCGAACACCACTCGCCCGGACATCAATCCGCCGCCTCCCGCTCCGACTCCACGGGCCGATTCACCGCTCTCGCGAGTTCAACGAACTCAGGGTTGTGCTGAACCGACCACTCGAATCGTCCAGTGGCAGCCATGACCAGGATCTCGCTGAAGCTTTTGGCCGAGCGCGCCAATGCGTCGTCGATCGCGGCGGGAAGACGAGCGTGGCTGCCGAGCAGCACCCCCTCATCATCCCGCACTTCCCAGACACCCGCGCACTTGCTGATCCGCAACCGTGGGGCGTCGGTAGCCAGTTCTTCGGGATCGTAGTACAGCTCGATGGGACGCTGGCGCCCAGGGACGAGCCGCTTCGAGCGTACGATCAGCCCCAATCCGGTATCGAACCGAAGGTTCTTCCAGTCCCACCAGCGGCGCCGGTTGCGCTTCGCGCGCAGCCGCGGTGCTTCGGGATCGTAGAACAGTTCGACGGGGAGCTCGTGGGTCGCCATGATCGCCTCGGTCAGAAGGACCACCTCAGCGCCAAAGATAACCACGACACACCTGCACAGTCCAGACACAAATACATGCGCTCTGGACAGGCCAGCCGTGAGCACGCGGAGATCGAGGTGAATACAAGAAAAGCGGGCCGGCATCGCTGCCGGCCCGCTCCTTTTGCACACCGTGTGGATCGGTCAGACCCAGGTCTGCTGGATCTTGCCGACGGCGCTGATGCGCTGCTCGGCGATTCGGTCGGCGGCCAGGTAGGTGGGCACCCCCTCGTTGGCCGACAGCTCGAAGATGCGCAGCAGGGTGTTGTAGATGTCGCCCGCCTTGCGCATGGCGCGCTCCGATGCCCACCCGTGCAGCTCGCCGTAGACGTTGATCAGGCCGCCGGCGTTGATCACGTAGTCGGGCGCGTACAGGATGCCGCGACGGTGCAGCTCGTCGCCGTGGCGCGCCTCGGCCAGCACGTTGTTCGCGGCGCCGGCCACGATGTCGACCTTGAGCACGGGGATGGTGTCGTCGTTCACCGTGGCGCCCAGGGCGCTGGGAGCGTAGATGTCGGCCTCCACGCCGTAGATCTCGTCCAGCCCCACGGCGGTGGCGCCAAAGTCGTGCACCACGCGCTGCACCCGCTCCTGGTCGATGTCGGTCACCACCAGGCGCGCGCCCTCGGAGGCCAGGTTCTGACAGAGGTAGTAGCCCACGTGGCCCACGCCCTGGACGGTGACCGTCTTGCCGCTCAGGCTGTCGCTGCCGTACTTGGCCATCGCGGCTGCCTTGATGCCGCGGTAGGTGCCGTACGCCGTTACCGGCGAGGGGTCGCCCGAGGCCTGGGCGCGGCCGGCGACGGACTCCGTCTCCATGGCCACGAACTCCATGTCGTCCACCGAGGTGCCCACGTCCTCGGCGGTGATGTAGCGGCCCTTGAGCGTCTCGACGAAGCGGCCGTGCGCGCGGAAGATCTCCTCGCGGTTGGTGCGGCGCGGGTCGCCCACGATGACGGACTTGCCGCCGCCCAGGTTGAGCCCCGCCACCGAGGCCTTGTACGTCATTCCCCGCGACAGGCGCAGGGCGTCGACGAACGCCTCCTGGTCGTTGCCGTAGTTCCAGTACCGCGTCCCCCCCAGCGCCGGCCCCAGCACGGTGTTGTGGATGGCGATGATCCCCTTGTAGCCGCACGACGGCTCGTGGCAGAAGACCACCTGCTCGTGGTCGTGCTCAGCGATCAGAGAAAACAGTTCCATGCCCGTTCGGTCGTAAGTGTTGCGTGCGGGTGCGCGGACCGGCGGCCCGCGGACTTCTCAAAGTGGCCTGCGCCTCCGGCGGCCTACCGGTACAGCTCGCGCGCGATCACGGTGCGCTGGATCTCGCTGGTCCCCTCGTAGATTTCGGTGACCTTGGCGTCGCGGAACAGCCGCTCCACCGGGTACTCCTTTACGTATCCGTATCCACCGAACACCTGGATGGCCTCGGTGGTCACGTACATGGCGGCCTCGCTGGCGAACAGCTTGGCCATGGACGACAGCTTGCTCACCGGCTCGCCCGCGTCCTTGGCGGCCGCCGCGCGGTGCAGCAGGGCGCGCGCGGCCTCGATGCGAACGGCCATGTTGGCCAGCTTGAATTGCATCCCCTGAAAGTGGCGGATGGCCTGGCCGAACTGCTTGCGCTCGTCCGCGTACGCCAGCGCGTGCTCCAGCGCCGCCTGCGCCACGCCGATGGCCAGCGCGGCGATCCCCATCCGCCCGTTGTCCAGCCCCTGCAGGGCGTAGATGAACCCCTGCGACGGGTCGCCCAGCAGCTGGTCGTCGGGGACGAACATCTCGTGGAACGAGATGCCGACGGTCTCCGACGCCCGCTGCCCCATCTTGTCCTCCTTCTTCCCCACCGAATACCCCTCGGTGCTGGTGGGGACGATGAAGGCGCCGATCCCCTTGGCCCCGCGGCGGTCGTCGGGCGAATCCGTCCGCACCATGGTGACCACCACGTCGCCGAAGCCGCCGTTGGTGACCCAGGCCTTGGCGCCGTTCAGGATCCAGCCGCCATCCACCTTGCGGGCGTGGGCGGCCATCCCCGCGGCGTCGGAGCCGGCGTCGGGCTCGGAGAGCGAAAAGGCGCCCAGCATCTCCCCGCGCGCCATGGGACCCAGCCAGCGCTCCTTCTGCGCGTCGGTGCCGTGGGCCAGGATCATCTGCGTGGGGAGCGAGTTGTGCACGCTCATCGCCACGGCCACGGAGGCGTCGCCGCGGCCGATCTCCTCCAGCGCCACCACGTAGGCCAGGGTGTCCAGCGCCAGCCCGTCGTACTGCTCCGGGAGCAGCATCCCCAGAAAGCCCAGCTCGCCCAGCTTCTGGATGACCTCGCGGGGAAAGTGCGCCTCGCGGTCCCACTCCTCGGCGTGGGGCCGCAGCTCGTTCTCGGCGAACTCGCGCGCCAGGTCGCGGATCTGCTGCTGTTCCTCGGTCATCAAGAAAGTGCGTGAGTGCGTAAGTGTGTAAGTGGGCCTTTCGGCCCCCGCACGCCGTCGGCGATGGTGATCAGCCGGCTTCGTTCCGGCGGTTGAAACCGCGGCTGGAACGTCACGAAATCCGCCTTCGCGGATTCCCGTCCGAAGCTACGATCCGCCTCACAACGCGCGTCGTTGCGGCAGCGAGGTGCCGTCCGATGCGCAGCCCCGCGCAGTTTGCGGGGCTTTCCGCTTTTCCAGCCGCGGGTTCATCCGCCCGGAAGACACCCCGCCACAACGTTCACCCGTTCACCCGCTCACCCGTTCACCCTCACCCCGCGTAGCTGTAGAACCCTTCGCCCGTCTTGCGGCCCAGCTTGCCCGCGGCGACGTACTTCCGCAGCAGGGGGCAGGGGCGGTACTTGTCGTCACCCAGGCCGTCGTGCAGCACCTGCATGATGGCCAGGCAGGTATCCAGCCCGATCAGGTCCGCCAGCGCCAGCGGGCCCATGGGGTGGTTCATCCCCAGCTTCATCACCGTGTCGATGTCCTCGCGGGTCGCCACGCCCTCCATCAGGCAGAACACGGCCTCGTTGATCATCGGCATCAGGATGCGGTTGGCGACGAAGCCCGGATAGTCCTGCGCCTCGGCCACCGTCTTTCCCAGCTTCTCCGACGTCTCCACCACGATGCGCGTGGTCTCGTCGGACGTGGCCAGGCCCCGGATGATCTCCACCAGCTTCATCACGGGGACGGGATTCATGAAGTGCATCCCGATCACCTTGTCGGCGCGGCCGGTGCGGGCGGCGATCTCGGTGATGGAGATGGACGACGTGTTGGTGGCCAGGATGGCGTGCGCCGGCGCGTGCCGGTCCATCTCTTCGAAGATGCGGAACTTCAGGTCCCGGTTCTCCGTGGCGGCCTCGACGACCAGGTCCGCGTCGGCGACGGCCGCGATGTCGGTGGCGGTGCGGATGCGGCCCAGCGCGGCGTCGCGGTCGGCCTCGGCCAGCGCGCCCTTCTTGATCTGCCGGTCCATGTTGCCGCCGATGGTCTTCAGCGCGCCCTGCAGCGCGTCCTCGCGCACGTCCACCATCGTCACGTCGTAGCCGGTCTGGGCGAACACGTGCACGATACCGTTGCCCATGGTCCCCGCCCCCACCACCGCGACCCGCTTGATCTCCGGCATTTCGTTCAGTCTCTGGTCAAAATGTCAGCGCACCTGTCCCACGGAAGGATCGAGTGCCTGGTTTTCAAGTGCCTAGTACCTAGTCACAGAGTCCGAGGCACCAGGTACTCGGCACCAGGTACTTTTCCTCACCCCAGCGCCATCCAGAGCGCGAGATAGACCACGATCAGCAGCACGCCGGTGACGATGCACCACACCGCCGCGTTGGACGTGTACGGCGGGCTCTCCGAGCGCTCCTGCTCCACGCGCCGCAGCGCGTTCACCACGCCCCTGGCCTCGATGACGTCGCGCAGGCCCACGGAGCGCCGGCCGCCGATGAGCGCCGCCAGGCCGAAGAGCCCGAGCATGACGCCCGTCGTGAACACCGTCAGCAGCCACACGAAGTGGTGGTCCTCCGCGGGGTTCGCCGCCGCGATGAGCAGCGGCACCAGCGCGGCAAAGCCGATGGAGGCCGCGGCGGCGCTTCCCCAGAAGCGGAGGGCGCCGCTCACGCGTGCGCCTCCGCGATCCGGTCGTCCACCAGCGGCCGCAGCGCCCGCATCCGCGGGGATTCGCCCAGCCAGCGGGTGCGCCACATCCACACGGTGCCCGCGATGATGGCCAGGCTGGCCGCCAGCCCCGCCTCGGGGCCAAAGGAGCCGCCGGTCACCCAGTCCGGCCCCGTCTCGCGCGCCGTGTACAGCGGCACGTGCATCTCGATGCCGCTGACGGGAAAGTCCAGCAGCGACGCCATGGTCCAGTTCCACCCCAGATGCACCGCCGTGGCGAACCACAGCGACCGGGTGCGCAGGTACGCCACCGCCAGCATGACACCGGCCAGAAAGATGTTGGCCAGCGCCACCGGCGTAACGTGGGGGTTGTTCGCGTGCAGCAGCGCGAACAGCGCCGACGAGCCCACCACGGCCGGCCACACGCCCACCCCCTGCACCAGCGCCTGGAAGGCGTAGCCGCGGAACACCGCCTCTTCGGCGGCCGCGGCCACGGCGAGAAAGGCGAACGAGGTTGCCAGAGCGGCGACATATTCGGGCATGGTGCCCTCGTCGGCAACCCATCGCGCCATTCTCGCCACCGCGAGCAACACCACGGCGGCCCCCAGCATAGCCCCGCCGATCCCCAATCCCGCCGCCGAGTCCTTCGCCGCGGCGGGGTCCGCCGCAAATCCCAGCGCCCCGGGCCGCCGCCGGTCCACGAACACCACCATCCCCCATCCCGCCAGCAAAGCCGAGCCCAGCATCACGGGGAACGCGGCGTTCTCCGCCACCCGACCGCCGATCGCCGCGGCGATGCTGGTGAGGATCACCCCCGCGCCGGCGGCCAGCAGAAAGTAGCCCAGGATGCGCCACCCCGCCCGCAGCCCGTACGGGCCCTGGAGGATCCAGTGGATCCCGGAGCGCGGGGCGGCGTCCTCCATCGTTCCGTCAGGCCAGGAGCGCGCGCGACCTGCGTCCCACGCGCCAGACGATGGCGAGCACGATCCCCACCTTCACCAGGTCCATCGCGACGAACGGCCGCAGCCCCATCGCCACCGCCGCGTTCACGCTCCCCACCACCGCCAGCCAGGCCAGCCCGCCGGCGTAGATGGTCGCCAGCCCCAGCAGCAGCCCGCCCAGCGCGCGCGCCATCCCGCGGTGCGCGAATGCGCCGGCCAGGAAGGCGGCCAGCGGATACGCCATCAGGTAGCCGCCCGTGGGCCCCAGCAGGTACGCCGCGCCGCCGCCCGCCGCGAACACCGGCAGCCCCGCGATGCCGGCAGCCAGGTACAGCGCCTGGCTGGCCGCGCCCAGCCGCGCGCCCAGCAGCGCACCCGCGAGCAGGACGAAGAGCGGCTGGAAGGTGAAGGGGACCGGCGTGCCGGGGATCAGCACCGACACCTTGGCCCCGACCGCCGTAAGCGCCGCGAAGGCGACGACGCCGATCACCCGCCGCGCCGTGCGCGAGGGGACGAGGGCGGCCGTGCGGGCCCCGGGAAGCGGCTTGCGAAGCGTAGTCATTCGATTCGTACGTGCGTTGGATGATTCACGGACTCGTCGCGCCGCTCCGATCCGGCGCGAAGTCCGGCTCCAGAGCGAATGAATTCGCCGCTGGAAAATCGCCAAGTCCGCCTTCGCGGACTCCCGTCCGACACTCTGTCGATCCTTCCCTGCCATCCCG
>DASTVC010000691.1:0-6087 GCA_035759295.1 Longimicrobium sp.
GCCTGCGACGACGCCGAGCCCATGCCCACGCTCACGCCCCCCAGCCTGAGGCCGGGGAGCTCCAGCCCGCCCTCCGACGCGCTCTGCCACGCGAACATCACCTGGAAGAGCGGGCTGTACGCCAGGCTGCGCACGGGGGCCAGCCGCTCCACCACCTGCTCGAAGGGGATGTCCTGGTTGCGCTGCGCCTCCAGCGCCCGCGCCTTTACCCGCTCCAGCAGCCGGCCGGCGTCCGGCCCGTCCGACAGGTCCACGCGCACGGGGAGCGTGTTGACGAAGAAGCCGATCAGCTCCTCCACCTCCACCCGGCCCCGGTTGGCGCTCGGCGTGCCGATCACCACGTCGTCCTGGCCCGACAGGCGCGCCAGCACCGTGGCCCACCCGGCCAGCAGCGTCATGTACAGCGTGGTGCCGTGCCGCTGCGAGAGCGCACGCAGCGCATCCGACAGCCCCGCGTCCAGCTCCACCCGCAGCGACGCGCCGGCAAAGTCCTGCCGCGGCGGGCGCGGGTGGTCCAGCGGCAGCTCGATGAGCTCCGGCGCGCCGGCCAGCGTCCGCGTCCAGTACGCCGCCTGCGCCTCCAGCACGTCGCCTTCCACCGCGCGGCGGTGCCAGGCGGCGTAGTCGGCGTACTGCATCGCCAGCGGCGGGAGCGGATCGGGCTCGCCGCGCGCAAAGGCGGCGTACAGCGCGCCCAGCTCACTGTGCAGCACGCCGACGGACCATCCGTCGCTGACGATGTGGTGCATCGTCAGCAGCAGCACGTGGTCGTCTTCCGCCATCCGCACCAGCCGCCCGCGCACCAGCGGCCCGCGCGCCAGGTCGAAGGGCGCGCCCGCCTCGTCCGCCATCACCCGCTGCAGCTCCCCCTCCGCGTCCGCCGACCCGTGGAGATCGTGCTCCACCAAGCGGAACGCGCTCTCCGGCACGGGGACGACGTGCTGGACGGGCTCGCCGTCCAGGGTGGGGAAGGTGGTGCGCAGCGCATCGTGCCGCGCGACGATGCGGTCCAGTGCACGGACCAGCGCCTTGCGGTCCAGCGCGCCGCGCAGCCGCAGGCGCACGGGGATGTGGTAGGTGCTGCCCAGGTCCCCGATCTGCTCCAGGAACCACAGCCGCTGCTGCGCGAACGACGGCGGAAGGACGCCCGTGCGGTCCGCCGGCGCGATCATCGTTCCCACCGCCCGCGCGGCCGTCTGCAGCCCGCGCGCGAAGTCCGCCAGCACGGGGCGCTCGAACAGGTCGCCGGGCGCGGCCTCCACGCCCAGCGCCTGGCGGATGCGCCACACCACGCGCACGCCCAGCAGCGAATGGCCGCCCAGCTCGAAGAAGTTGTCGCCGCGGCCCACGCGCGCCACGCCCAGCAGCTCCGCCCAGATGGCCGCCACGGCCCCTTCCACGGGGCCCACCGGCGCCTCGTACCCGCGCGCGGCGAACGCATCGCCCTCCGGCGCGGGGAGTGCCTTGCGGTCCAGCTTGCCGTTGGGCGTAAGCGGAAGCGCGTCCAGGCGCACGTACGCCGCGGGGACCATGTACGCCGGCATCCGCGCCGCGAGATGCGCCCGCAGCGCATCCACGTCCACCTTGGCGTCGGCGACGACGTAGGCCACGAGCCGCTTCTCACCCGGCGCGTCCGTGCGCGCCAGCACGATCGCGTCGCGCACGGCGGCGTGGCCGCGCAGCGCCGCCTCGATCTCGCCCAGCTCGATGCGGACGCCGCGGATCTTCACCTGGAAGTCCGTACGGCCCAGGAACTCCAGCGTCCCGGACGTGCTCCAGCGCACCCGGTCGCCCGTGCGGTACAGCCGCGCGCCCGGCTCCGCGCCGAACGGATCGGGGACGAACCGCTCCGCCGTCAGCGCCGCGCGCCCCAGGTAGCCGCGTCCCACCTGCACCCCGCCGATGCACAGCTCCCCCGGCGCGCCCACCGGCACCGGCCGCAGCGCCGCATCCAGCACGTACGACCGCGTGTTGGATACGGGGCGGCCGATGGGCACCACCGCGCGCTCGCCGTCCGCGTCGCCGCAGCGGTGCGTGCTGGTGTCGATGCAGCACTCCGCGGGGCCGTACAGGTTGGTGATGCGCACCTCCGGAAGCACCTGCGCCGCGCGCCGCACCAGCTCGCCCGGCAGCGGCTCGCCGCCGCAGAACAGGTGGCGCAGCGAGGTGCACCGGGCCAGCTCCGGCTCGTCCAGCAGCACGCGCAGCAGCGAGGGGACCAGCTGCAGCACGGTGATGCCGCGGTCGCGCAGCGTGCGCGCCAGGTAGCGCGGATCGCGCTCGCCCTGGTGCCGCGCCATCACCAGCTCACCGCCCACCAGCAGCGGCGCGTAGAACTCCCATACGGACGCGTCGAAGACCACCGGCGTCTTCTGCAGCACGCGATCCCCCGCGCCCACCTCGAAGTCGCGGACGAACCACGCCATGTGGTTCACCAGCGCGCGGTGCTCGATGCCCACACCCTTGGGCGTGCCCGTGCTGCCGGAGGTGTAGATGACGTACGCCAGACCGTCCGGCGTGGCGCCGCTCGCCGGGTTCTCCGCTGACTCCGCCTGGATCGCCGCCCACTCCGCGTCCACGGGCAGGACGTCGATCCCGGCGGTGGCCGGGAGGGACGCGCGCAGGCGGTCCTGCGTCAGCAGCACCACGGCGCCGCTGTCGGCCAGCATGCGCTCCAGGCGCTCCGCCGGGTGCGCGGGATCCAGCGGCACCCAGGCGCCGCCGGCCTTGAGGATGGCGAGCATGGAGACCACCATCTCCACGCCGCGCTCCATGCAGATGGCCACCCGCACCTCCGGTCCCACGCCGCGCCGGCGCAGGTGGTGGGCAAGGCGGTTGGCGCGCGCGTTCAGCTCCGCGTAGGTGACGCGATCCCCATCGTGCGATACCGCGACGGACCGGGGCGTGCGCGCGGCCTGCATCTCGAACAGCGGGTGGATGCACTGATCCGCCGGATACGTCGCGTCCGTCGCGTTCCACGCCTCCACGACGCGCGCGCGCTCGGCGGGGGGGAGGATGGCGATGCCGTCCACGCGCGCCGCGTCGTCCGCCGCCATCCCGGCGAGCACGCGCCGCAGGTATTCGATGAAACGCCCGGCCGTGGCCTGCTCGAAGAGCGCCGTCGCGTACTCCAGCGTGCCGGCGATGCGCCCGTCCCGCTCCCACAGCGCCAGCGACAGGTCGAACTTGGCCGTGTCCGCACCCGCCGCGTCCGCGTCGGCCACGGCCAGGCCGGGGAGCGACAGGTCTCCGCCGGGCGCGTTCTGCCACGCGAACATCACCTGGAAGAGCGGGGTGTACGCCGGGCTGCGCACGGGCCGCAGCCGCTCCACCACCTGCTCGAACGGGATGTCCTGGTTGCGCTGCGCCTCCAGCGCCCGCGCCTTCACCTGCTCCAGCAGCGTGCCGGCGTCCGGCCCGCCGGACAGGTCCACGCGCAGGGGAAGGGTGTTGACGAAGAAGCCGATCAGCTCCTCCACCTCTGCCCGCCCCCGGTTCGCGCTCGGCGTGCCGATGACGACGTCGTCCTGGCCGGAAACCCGCGCCAGCACGGCCGCCCAGCCCGCGAGCAGCGTCATGAACAGCGTGGTGCCGTGCCGCAGCGAGAGCGACTTCAGCGCATCCGACAGGTCCGCATCCAGCTCCACCTGCAGCGACGCACCGGCGAAGTCCTGCCGCGGCGGGCGCGGGCGATCGGCGGGAAGCTCGATGAGCTCCGGCGCACCGGCCAGCGTCCGCGTCCAGTACGCCCCCTGCGCATCGAGCACCTCGCCGTCCACCGAGCGGCGGTGCCACGCGGCGTAATCGGCGTACTGGATGGGGAGCGGCGCGAGCGGATCGGCGGCCCCGCGGGCAAAGGCGGCGTAAAGCGCGCCCAGCTCGTCGAGAAGGACGCCCACCGACCAGCCGTCGCTGACGATGTGGTGCATCGTCATCACCAGCACGTGGTCGTCCGCCGCCATCCGCACCAGGCGCCCGCGGACCAGCGGCCCGCGCGCCAGGTCGAACGGCGCGGCCATCTCGTCCCGCATCAGCCGATGCAGCTCCGCCTCCGCATCCACGGACGCCTGGAGATCGTGCTCCACCAGGGCGAACGCGCTCGATTCGGGGGATGCGATGCGCTGCACCGGCTCGCCGTCCACCGCGGGGAACGTGGTCCGCAGCGCCTCGTGCCGCGCCACGATGCGGTCCAGCGCACGGGCGAGCGCATCACGGTCCAGCGCGCCGTTCAGGCGCAGGCGGACGGGGATGTAATAGGTGCTCCCCAGGTTCCCCATCTGCTCCAGGAACCAGAGCCGCTGCTGCGCGAACGAGAGCGGGACGGCGCCGGAGCGGTCCACGGGCCCCAGGGCGGGCGCCTGCGCGCGCGCGACCGTCGCCAGCCCGCGCGCGAAGTCGGCCAGCACGGGGCGCTCGAACAGGTCGCCCGGCGCGGCTTCCACGCCCAGCACCCGCCGGATGCGCGAGACGGCGCGCACGCCCAGCAGGGAATGGCCGCCCAGGTGGAAGAAGTCGTCGCCGCGGCCCACGCGCTCCGCGCCCAGCAGCTCCGCCCAGACGGCCGCGACGGCTTCCTCGACGTCTCCAACGGGCGCCTCGTACCCGCGCGCACCGAAGGCATCGCCCTCCGGCGCGGGGAGCGCCCGGCGGTCCACCTTGCCGTTGGGCGTCTGCGGGAACGCGTCCAGCCGCACGTACGCCGCGGGAACCATGTACCCCGGCAGACGCTCGCCCAGGTGCGCGCGAAGGGCATCCACCGAAATCGACTCGTCGCCCGCGACGTACGCCACCAGGCGCCGGTCGCCGGGCGTGTCCTCGCGCACCAGCACCACCGCGGCGTGGACCCGCGGGTGCTCCACGAGCCGCGCCTCGATCTCGCCCAGCTCGATGCGGAAGCCGCGCACCTTCACCTGGAAGTCCGTGCGCCCCAGGTACTCGAGAACAGCAGTGCGTGAGTGCGTTAGTGCGTTAGTGCGGGAGTCCGCGGACCCCGAACCCACTTCCGCACTCACGCACTCACGCACTTCCGCACTTTCCCGCCAGCGCACGCGGTCCATCACCCGGTACATCCGCCCGCCCGGCGCGCCGAAGGGACAGGGGACGAAGCGCTCCGCCGTCATCGCCGGCGCGCTGGCGTACCCGCGCGACAGCCCCTCGCCGGCCAGGTACAGCTCGCCCGCGACCCCGAGGGGTACGGGCTGCAGGTGGGCGTCCAGCACGTACGCCTGCGTGTTCGCGACCGGCGCACCCACCAGCACCCGGTCCGCGCCGCGCTCCACGAGCGAGTAGGTGGAGTAGGTGGTGTCTTCGGTGGGCCCGTACAGGTTGCCCACCTTCTCCACCCCCGGCAGCGCGTACAGCCCCTGGGCCAGCGCGTTGGGCAGGGCTTCGCCGCCCAGGTTGAGCGTGCGCACGCTGGCCGGAATCCCGCCGCTGCGCAGCAGCTCCGCCGCCGCGCTGGGCACCATGCTCACGTGCACCACCGGCTCGCCGACGGTGGCCAGCTCCAGCGCGTTCTCCACCAGCACCAGCGTTCCGCCCCAGCACAGCGTGCCGAAGATCTCCGCGACGGAAACGTCGAAGTTGATGGAGGTGGAGAAGAGGACGGAGGCGCGCTCCGCGTCCGTGATCGTCTCGCGCAGCCAGTGCAGCAGGACGACGGTGGACGCGTGGCGGATCATCACCCCCTTGGGCCGCCCCGTGGAGCCGGAGGTGAAGATGACGTGCGACAGGTTCTCGGGAAGGACGGCGCTCACCGGCGCCTCGGCGGGCTCCGCCGCGATGGCGTCCGCCTCGCGGTCCAGGAGAAGGAGCGCGGCCGCGCCGTCCGGCAGGCGGTCCGCCAGCCCGGCGTCGGTGATGACGAGCGCGATGGCGGCGTCCTGCACCATGTAGCCCAGCCGCTCGCGGGGATACGCCGGGTCCAGCGGCACGTACGCGCCGCCCGCGCCCAGCACGCCCAGCATGGCCGCCAGCAGGTCCGGCGTGCGCGGCAGGCACAGGCCCACGCGCACCTCCGGCCCCACCCCCCGGCGCTGGAGCGCATGGGAGATGCGGTTCGAGCGCGCCGCCAGCTCCGCGTACGTC
>DASTVC010000692.1:0-2734 GCA_035759295.1 Longimicrobium sp.
TAGGATGCTGAGCGGGATGCTTCGGCGGGCGCTTCAGCCGCTCAGGCATGGCCGGGGCGAATGAATTCGCGGCTGGGACAACGCGATATCCGTCTGCGCGGACGGGTCCGTGCCACCAAATCGGTACGTGCCGCGCGTCCACCCTCGGTTGAAGCCCCGCGCAGTTTGCGGGGCTTCCCGCCCTCGTTGCGGCGGCTTCAGCCGCTCAGGCGAGGGGCCGGCCCCGACGCAGAACAGCCTGCCACCGCATCCGCGGTTGCAGGCTATTCCCTATTCCCTATTCCCTATTCCCTGCCGTTCCTCACTCCACCGCGCCAAAGGCCAGCGCCGCGTTGATCCCGCCGAACCCGAAGCTGTTGGAGAGCACGCGCCGCACGGGCATCTCCAGGCCCTCGCCGGTCACGTACGGCAGGTCGCACTCGTCGCCGGGGGTCTCCAGGTTCAGCGTGGGCGGCACCCATCCGCGCTGGATGCTGAGCGCGGAGATGGCGGCCTCGATGGCGCCCGTGGCACCCAGGCAGTGCGCGTGGTAGCCCTTGGTGCCGCTTACCTTGAGCGCGTCGGTGTGCTCGCCGAAGACGTCGCGGACGGTGCGGCTCTCCGTGCTGTCGTTGAGCGGCGTGGACGAGGCGTGCGCGTTGACGACGTCGATGTCCTCCGGCCCCAGCCCGGCGGTGCTCAGCGCGGCGCGCATGGCGCGGGCGGCCTGCGCGCCGTCGGGACGCGGCGCCGTCATGTGGTGCGCGTCGTTGCTGGTGCCGTAGCCCAGCACCTCGGCGTAGATGCGCGCGCCGCGGGCTCTGGCGTGCTCCAGCTCCTCCATCACCAGGATGGCCGCGCCCTCGCCCATCACGAACCCGTCGCGGCCGCGGTCGAACGGGCGCGAGGCGGTGGCGGGGTCGTCGTTGCGCGACGACATGGCGCGGATGATGGCGAACGCGCCGAAGCACAGCGGCGCCAGCGGCGTCTCCACCCCGCCCGCCAGTACGACGTCCGCCTCGCCCAGGCGGATGGAGCGCCACGCGTCGCCCACCGCGATGGCGCCGGACGCGCAGCTCATCCCGTTCGTCGAGTTGGGGCCGGTGAAGCCGAACTCGATGGCCACGTTGCAGCTGGACGCGCCATTGAACACCGCCAGCGCCAGCATGGGGTCCACGCCGCGCACACCCTTGTGCACGAAGCTGGTAAACTGGTTCTCGCCGTACGCCACCCCGCCCAGGGCGCTGCCCAGCAGCACGCCGGCGCGGTCCGGGTCCACGGACGCGGGGTCCAGGCTGGCGTCCTGCAGCGCCAGGCGCGCGGAGGCGATGGAGAACTGCGCGTACCGCTCGGTGCGGCGCACGCGGTTGGAATCCATGTAGTCCGCGGGGTCGAAGCCGTTCACCTGCGCGGCAATGTGCGTGCGGAAGGGCGACGGATCGAAGCGGTCGATGGTCTGCACCGCCGACTCGCGGCGCCGCAGCCCGTCCCAGAGCGCTTCCACGCCCGTGCCGATCGGCGTCACGCACCCGATGCCGGTAATGACGACGCGGCGCAGCGGCGCGGGGCCGCCCTGGTGGCTGGTATCCGTCATCGACTGCTCGTCCTTGTCATCAGAAAAACACGGCGCGGGAGGGGGATTCCGCCGCTCCCGCGCCACACCGTCGCGCAAACGATCGCACCTGTACACCGGAGCGCTCCGCGGGTGCGCGTCATCCGTTTTCCACGTGTCGCTTGATGCCGGCCAGGGTGCGGCTGGCGACGTGGTGGATGAACACGGGCCCGATCACCGCGTCGCCGATCGCCCGCCGCGCCACGCCGGGAACGGGCCAGGCCGGCCCCTGCTTCCAGTCGTGCACGATGCGGACGAAGGTGGTGCCGTCGCCGCGGTCCTCGAACGTCCACTCCACGTCCATCCCGGTGGTGATGCCGTCCACGTGGCGGTAGATGACGGCCGGCCGCGCCGTGTCCAGGTGCATCTCCGAAACCCACCAGACGGGATATTGCAGCGGCCCGAACGCGCGCCGCGCCGCCATCTCCACCAGCCCCGTGCCGAAGCCGTCCTTGCGCTGAAAGCGCACCCAGCGGTAGTGCGGCAGCCACTCCGGCCACCTCTCCACGTCCGCCCCCGCCCGAAAGCACGCCTCCACCGGCGCGCGCATGACGATCTCATCCACCGTGTACAACGGCTCTCCCCCGACGCGGGTTGCAGGATGGCTCCTGCGGGGATTGTAGACGGATGTTGCGGACGGGGCAACGGCGGGCGCGGCGAAGCCTGTTGCGGATCCGATCCGGCAACGTACCGTCCAGCCGCTGGGATGTCGTGCAGGCACACCGCGAAAGGGCGAATGAATTCGCTGCAACAACCACACGAAATCCGCCTTCGCGGATTGGCGGCCACGGGGTTCGAGCCAGCTCAGTGCGCGCCCTGACTCCGCGCACCAAGGCCAATCCCGATGCCCAAGCCCCTGTCATTTCGAAGGAGCGCCGCGTTGAACCGTCGTTTACGACCGAACCCTGCGCGCGACTGAGAAATCTACTGTCTGCATGCTCGTGACTTGTCGAACCTTCCGGCACTCGCGGACGCCGCCGGTGGGCATCGTCGGGCATCGGGATGTCCGCGCCCTCCACGCGGGCTGCCGCGTCTGCCCACGAGCATGCGGAGAGTAGATTCCTCGGCCCTGCGACCTGTGGCGCGAGCGGACGGTTCTGCGCGGCCGGGCCTCGGAATGACACGCTTCTGGCGCGAGGCGCA
>DASTVC010000693.1:0-2918 GCA_035759295.1 Longimicrobium sp.
CCGTGGCGTTCACGTCCCAGGTGCCCAGCGGGTCGTGGAACGAGTCGCCCACGCTGGCCTGGCCGGCGAGGTGGAAGACGGCGTCCGGCTCCGCGCGCGCGACGACCTCGGCGACGGAGTCGGTGGAGGTGACGTCCATCCCCACCCACTCCGCCCCCTGGCGGTCGGCGGGAAAGGCGTGCCCCGCCTGCCCGGCTGCATGGACGGAATGCCCGCCGGCGACCAGGTCGCGGACGAGCCAGGAGCCCACGAACCCCGCCGCGCCCGTCACCAGGACGCGCATCGGCTTCACCCCCCCGCCGCCAGCGCCGCGCGGGGCGTGCCGCGCAGCCGCTCCAGGTCGGCGTCCACCATCATCCGCACCAGCTGGTCGAAGTCCACCTCCGGCTCCCACCCCAGCTCCGTCTTGGCGCGCGTGGGATCGCCCACCAGCAGGTCCACCTCGGCGGGGCGCATGAAGCGCGGGTCCTGCTTTACGTACGGGCGCCAGTCCAGGTCCACCGCGGCGAACGCCGTCTCCACCAGCTTCTGCACCGTGTGCGTCTCGCCCGTCGCCACCACGAAGTCTTCGGGGCGCTCGTGCTGCAGCATCAGCCACATGGCGCGCACGTAGTCGCCGGCGAAGCCCCAGTCGCGCTGCGCGTCCAGGTTGCCCAGCCGCACCTCGTTCGAAAGACCGAGCTTGATGCGCGCGGCCGCGTCCGTCACCTTGCGGGTCACGAACTCCAGCCCGCGCCGCGGCGACTCGTGGTTGAACAGGATGCCGCTCACGGCGAACATCCCGTAGCTCTCGCGGTAGTTGACCGTCGCCCAGTGGCCGTACACCTTGGCCACGCCGTACGGGCTGCGGGGGTAGAAGGGGGTGTCTTCGTCCTGCGGCACCGCCATCACCTTCCCGAACATCTCGGAGCTCGACGCCTGGTAGAAGCGGATGCGGCGCTCGCGGTCATAGATGCGGATGGCCTCCAGCATGCGCGTAACGCCCAGTCCCGTCACGTCGCCGGTAAGTACCGGCTGCGTCCACGAGGTCTGGACGAACGACTGCGCCGCCAGGTTGTAGACTTCGTCGGGCTTGCTCTCCTCCAGGGCGTAGAAGAGCGAGTTCTGGTCGGTAAGGTCGGCCGACAGCAGCTCCAGGCGGTCCTGGATGTGCTGAATGCGCTCGAAGGTGACGGTAGAGCTGCGGCGAACCAGCCCGTAGACCCTGTAGCCCTTCTCCAGCAGCAGCTCGGCCAGGTAGCTGCCGTCCTGGCCGGTGATGCCGGTGATCAGTGCGGTCTTCATGCCCGTGGGGGAAACGGTGTGCGCGGCCCGGAAAAATGCAGGCCGTTACAGCCGGGAAACGTAGCCGCGGGGCTAACCGGTGTCAACGCAAACCGTTCCGGGGCACGGGTTGACCAGAGTGCATGGAAGATATACATTTCACGGCTTCGCAGGGTTTGTATCGATACGGCTACAGGAGACACCGATGGCTTTTTGCGCCGTCTGCGGAAAGGGCCCGCGCAGCGGGAACAACGTCAGCCACGCCAACAACCGTACCAAGCGTGTCTGGCGCCCGAACCTGCAGCCCGCCCGGATCGTGACCGAGAACGGTACCCACAAGCGCGTGCGTGTCTGCACGAGCTGCATCTCGGCTGGCAAGATCCGCAAGGCAGGCTGAGGGCTGTCGGCTCTTTTCCACGACCGAACGAATACAAAACGGCCGCGCATCCTCACGGGTGCGCGGCCGTTCTGTTGTGGGTCGCCGGCGGATCGAGCTTCGGCGGCGGGCGTCGAACTGCGTCCGACAGGACCCCCTCTCCCCCGGCCCCTCTCCCCCGCTGCGCGGGAGAAAGGGGAGAATTCGATCCGTTTCCCCTGGCTACCGTGCCGGTCGAAGCGGCCGGATCTCGCGGCTACTCAACCCCTCCCCCGAAGTTGGGGGAGGGGTCGCCGGCCGTCGCGAGGAACGAGCGAAAGGTCCGGCGGGGGAGAGGGCCCCGCGGGCACGCGCCGGGCGTCTGACGTCTTGAGGTCCTACATTCTCCGCCCCAGGTACTCCGGATCCACCCGCTCCACGCGCACCTCGCCCGCCTCCGGCGTCATCCGCCACGCCCGCGCATCCGGCCGCGACGAGACGATGCGCCGCAACTGCCCATCCACGTAATGCAGCGCCACGCCGTCATCCACCGCGGTGCCGGCGACGCCCGTCTTCCGCACGTACTCGGGATACGTGAACGGCCGGCGCGGGTCGCTGTCGAAGTGCGGGCAGAAGCTGCCGGAAAGAAAGCCCAGCCCGTTCTCCAGCGGATTCAGCCCCGGGCCGTATGAGTCGGTGACGCCGCGCTCGAACCAGCACAGCGCGCCCGCGCTCACCCCGCACGCGATGGTCCCCTGCGCCAGCACGCGCGGCAACACCTCCGCCAGCCCCTGCGCGCGCCAGATGGCCAGCAAGTTCACCGTGTTGCCGCCGCTGGCGTAGATCACGTCCTGCTCGGAGAGAAACTCGTACAGGTCGTCGACGGAGCGGCTGAAGAGCGACAGGTGCGTGGGCTCGCAGCGATCCTCGGTGAACAGGTCGTAGAAGCGGTCCAGCCACGCCGCCGAGTCGCCGCTGGCCGTGGGAATCAGGCACACGCGCGGGCGGTCCTTGCCCGTGAGCGAAAGGACGTAGTCGTCCAGCAGCGGGTTGTCGGGCTCCATCGCGAACCCGCCGCCGCCAAACGCGACGATCTGGCCCTGGGTGATCGGGGGCATGTGGATGATCAGGACGTGGATGCACTGCGATCCGGCCCCAGCCGAATCACGGATGCCGACAAGATGCGCATCCCCGCGCCGCGAGGAAAGGCACCTTCGCCAGTGATGTGCAGGCACGCGTCAGCCAGACGGCTCGGTCCGGCACCGTGCAGAGGGCGGGTTTCCGCCGTCGATCCGGCGGC
>DASTVC010000694.1:0-7363 GCA_035759295.1 Longimicrobium sp.
AATTCTCCCCTTTCTCCCGCGCAGCGGGGGAGAGGGGCCGGGGGAGAGGGGGCCCTGTCGGGCGCCAGTTCGATGCATGTCGTCGATCCCGATCCCTTCTCCCCTCTCCGTGAGGAACGAACGGGGAGGGGCCGGGGGAGGGGCACCGACTGGCGCCCGCTGCTGATCCATACGCATATTTCCGGAACGGACGGCGCCCGCCGACGGTACGATCCTGCCCAGCTCTGCCGCAGGCCCCCCACCTCGCAGTAATCGCATGCCGCTCGCCCCTCCCGTCGCGGAGCGCTCCACCCCCATCTCGCGTCCAGCGAAGCCCCCCCGGCTCCGCGCGTACGTCGTCGAACCCCGCGAGCTCGACGCGAGCACGCGCGACGCGGCGTTCGCGCTCTTCCGCGCACACTACGAGGGGGCGGACCAGGAACGCTTCGAGCACGATCTCAGCGAGAAGCAGCGCGTGATCCTGCTGCGCGACCGGGGCACCGGCGCGCTTCGCGGGTTCAGCACCGTGCTGCACCGCGACGTGCAGGTGGGCGCGCGCCGCGCGACGATGGTGTTCAGCGGGGACACCGTGATCGACCGCTCGTGCTGGGGGCAGAAGCGGCTGCAGAGCGCGTTCGCCGGCCTGCTCTTTCGCCTCAAGCTGCGCCACCCGGACCGGCCCCTGTACTGGTTCCTGATCTCCAAGGGGTGGCGCACCTACCTGCTGATGGCCAACCACTTTCCGCTCGCCGTCCCCCGCTGGGACCTCCCCGAGCCGCCGGAGCTGCGCGCCGCGCTGGACGCGCTGGCGGCGGAGCGGTTCGGCCCGGAGTACGACGCGGCGGCGGGAATCGTCCGCTACGCCACGCCGCACGAGCGGGTGCGTGACGGCGTGGCGCCGGTGGACGGCGCGCTGCTGTCCAACCCGCACGTCCGCTTTTTCGTCGAGCGCAATCCCGGCCACGTGGACGGCGACGAGCTGGCCTGCCTGGCGCAGATCCGCCTGCGCGACCTGGCCCGCACGGCGGCGGGGATCGCCTGGAAGCGCATCGCGGGCGCGCGGTGAGCGCGGGCGCCCGCATCGCCAGCACGCTCTATCGAGCCGCCGCGGCGCCGGCATCCGCGCGGTTCGCCCGCGCGCTGCGCCACCCCGCGGCGGCGCAGGCGGCCATCCTCCATCGCATCCTCCGCGAAAACCGCGACACGGACTTCGGGCGGGAGCATGGCTTCGCGGAGATCCGCACGGCCGCCGACTTCCGCGCGCGCGTTCCCGTGCGCGACTTCGCGGAGCTGGAGGGGTGGATCCGCCGCACGTGCGATGGAGAATCTAGCGTGCTGACCGCCGCGCCCGTGCGATTCGTGGAGCCGAGCGGGGGGACGTCGGGGCTGTCGAAGGAGGTGCCGTACACGGCGTCGCTGCTGGCGGAGTTTTCCGCCGCGACCATGCCGTGGATCGCGGACATGCTGGCGAACCGCCCGGCGCTGCGCGGCGGGCAGGCGTATTGGGCCGTGTCGCCGCCGTCGCGGCGGCGGGAGCGCACGGCGGGCGGCGTGCCGGTGGGGATGGAGCACGACAGCGACTACTTTCCGCCGCTCGTCCGCGCGCTGCTGGACCGCTCGCTGGGCGTCCCGCGCGCCGTCTCCCGCATTCCCGACCTGGCCGCCTGCCGCCGCGTGACCCTCCGCGCGCTGCTGGCCATGCCGGAGTTGGCGATGATCTCCGTCTGGAGCCCCTCTTTCCTCACCCTGCTCGCCGGCGCGCTGGACGAGGAGTGGGATGCGCTGCTGGGGGAGATGGAGACGGGCCGCCTCTCCGCCGATCTCGCACCCGGGCTGCGGATGGAACTGGAGCGGGCGCTTCCCGCGCGTCCGGCGCTGGCCGCCACCCTGCGCCGCCGCTTCGTAAAGCGTCCGCCGGAGGACCTGGGCGCGGTGTGGCCGCGGCTCGCGTTGATCTCCTGCTGGGCGGACGGCCATGCGCGGCGGGCGCTGGAGGGGATGCGGCGGCGCTTTCCGCGGGTGGAGGTGCAGGGAAAGGGGCTGCTGGCGACGGAGGGCGTCGTATCCATCCCCCTCTTCCGTGCGGAGGCGCCGGTGGCGGCGGTCACCTCGCACTACCTGGAGTTCCTGCCGGATGGGGATACGGAATCCGCCAGCGGCGTGCACGAGCTGGAGCCGGGCGCCACGTACGAGGTGGTGCTGACTACCGGCGGCGGACTCTACCGCTACCGGCTGAAGGACCTGGTGCGCGTGGAGGGGCGGCTGGAGCAGACGCCCACGCTGCGCTTCGTCGGGCGCGCGGACCGGGCGAGCGACCTGGCGGGGGAAAAGCTGACGCCGGAGCTGGTGGAGCACGTCCTGGCGAGCGCCGCGGCGGAGACCGGCATCCATCCCCCCTTTGCCCTGCTGGCCCCGTCGTGGGGCGAGCCGCCGCGCTACCGGCTGTACGCCCAGGCCGCGCCGGACGACGCCCGCGCGCTCGCCGCCGTCGTGGAGCGTACGCTGCTGGGCGCGCACCACTACGGCCTCTGCCGCGCGCTGGGGCAGCTGAATCCGATCGAAGGCGTGGCGGTGACGGACGGCGAGCGCGTATACGAGCGGGTCTGCACGGCGCGGGGGCAGCGCGCGGGATCCATCAAGCCTCCGGCGCTGGACGCGGGGACGGAGTGGGCGGAGGTCTTTGCATCCCCGGAGACGCCGTTGGCCGTGGAGGCTCGCGGATGACGGGCGGCGAGGTGGTGCTGCGCGGGGTGCTGGCGCTGCTCGCGGCGTATCACCTGTCGATGGGGATCGCCTCCGTCTTCTTTCAGCGCGGCGCGGAGGGGCTGGCGCGCGGGCTGTACGGGATCGAGATGGAGGATTCCGGCGCGCGCTTCGCCTACGCGCTGCGAATGCTGGGGCTGTACGCGCTCGCCTTTGGCTACCTGCTGGCGCGCGCGGCGATGGACCCGACCGGACATCGCTCCGTGATCGTCGCCGCCATCCTGCTGCAGAGTGTGCGCGCCGTGTCGCGATTGGCGTCGGCGGGGACACTGCGGACGGCGTTCGGCGTGGCGCACGCGCGCAACCGTCTGAGCGCCGCGGCCCTGGTGGCGCAGGCGGCACTCCTCATCTGGTTCTTCCCGTGAACGATCGAGACCTGCGGATGGATCGAGAAGAGCTGGCGTCCGAGCGTGCCGTGCTGCGCGGCGAGGTGGACCACGGCCCCAACCAGGCCGCGCGCGCCACCGCCGCCGCGCGCGCGGCGCTTTCCGTCGGGGTCGAGGCGCAGATCGCGGCGTTGCGCCAGCCGGACGCGCGCAAGCGCCTGGGCGAGCTGGCCACCTTCGGCGCGCTGTGGATCCTTGGCGGGGTTCTGGTGATGCGGGGCTTGGCGATGCCGCCGGGTGCGGCGCACTGGGCGTTGCGGGCGGTGGGGACGCTGCTGTGCGCGCTGACCATCCACGTCTGTCTGCTCCTGCTTCACGACGGCATCCACCACTCGCTCTTCCGCGGCCGCCGGCTGAACCGCTGGGCGTCGGTGGCGCTGGGGAGCGCGTCGCTGATTTCCTTCAGCGCCTACCAGGTGCTACATGAGCGGCACCACATCTACCTGGGCGACCCGCGCGACCCGGACGACTACCACAACTACAGCGGAAACCCGCGCGTGGTCTGGGCGATGCACTACGTGCGGCTGTTCTTGGGCGCGTTCGTCTACATCCTGGCGATTCCGGTCGTCGCCTATCGCAAGGGGACGCCGCGCGACCGCCGCCGCATCGTGCAGGAGTACGCGATCCTGGGAATCTTCTACGCCGTCCTGGCCTGGCTTGTCCCGGCGACGGTGCTGGTCCACGCGTGGCTTCTGCCGATCATCCCCGCGGGGCTGATGGTGAATGTCCGCTCGCTGGCGGCGCACGGGATTACCGACGCGGCGGACCCGTTCCTGGCCAGCCGCAGCATCCAGGCGAATCCGGTGGTGGCGTTCTTTCTCCGCAACGAGAACTACCACCTGGAGCACCATCTTTTCCCCGAAGTGCCCAGCTACAACCTGCGGCGCGTGCACCAGCTGGTGTGGCACCGGATGCCGCGCGCGGTGGGCGGCCGCTCGTACCTGGGCTTCGTCGCGCGGTTCGTGCGGGCTTCGGTGCGGATGGATGATGCGCCGATCGGCCTGACCACGCCCGCGGCCGGCGCCCCGGCCGGAGGGGTGATCGCGGGATGAGGGCGCTGCGGAAGGTTCCGGCGTGGCTGTGGGTGGCGGGCGGGGTGACGGCGGCGGTGTTCGCCTTCGGGCGCCGGCAGAACCGCACCAACTGCATGGGCGGGCCCATGTCGCTCCCCAAGGTGCTGTGGCTCAACTACACGCTCGTCTCCTGGTTCGTCATCCCCGCCGCGCTCCTGCGGCGGCAGGGGCTCACGCCGGGGACGCGCGCCGCGCTTCAGGCGCACCTGTTGAGCTTTACAGTGCGGGGTGGGGCGGAGTTGTGGCTGCTCTACCGCCTGCACGCGTGGAAGGTGGCGTACGGCGTAGGGCACGATGCGGTGGATTTCGCGCTGATCTCCGCGCTGGTGCGCCGCACGCCGCACGGCGAGGGCACGGACGGCGTGGCCCGCCGGCACCTGGATTCCATCCGCGGAACGCTGGTGGCGGAGATGGTGTTCGCCTCCCTCTTCCACCGCGCCGTCGCGGGCCGTACGCAGGGCGAGGACGGGATCTTCTTCGCCAGCGACGAGCCCCAGTTCCGCCGCATCAACGCCATGACCGCCACGGTAGACGTGGTCGCCTACGCGCGCCTGGCGATGACGGCGAGGGATCTTCTGCGGGTGGATCGCGCGGTAGCCGGGTGATGCACCTGCCGGGCGCGTGATGGGGACAGCGTAACAGGCTACCAGATGTGGTCAGCCCCGATTACGCGTGTGATCTCGGCATCGCGGGTAATGAGTGGGTAGCCAAGTGAGGCAGCGGTGGCGGCAATGAGTCGGTCGCTGCGCTCCGGAATCCCGAGGAGCTCGTGGGCCAGGAGAAGAATCTCAGGCGTAAGGCTTACCACCAGATAGCGTGAGGGCGTGGTCTCCAGCCGGCGCACGAAATCAGGAAACGGCTCCCCGAGTGACACGCTTCCCGAGGCCATCGCCTCGTCGAGCTCAACGAGGGCCAGGGTGGGGATGCAGACCACGGCCTGACCGTCGTCCACCCGGTCGAAGAAGGCATTGGCCTGCTTTCCCAACCTTCGGCGCTGGTTCGTGATCCACCAGATGAGCGCGTGGGTGTCGGTGACCGCGATTTCGGGCGCGCGCATCATGCGTCAGCGGGTTCGTCGCTGATCAGCGAAGCGCGCTTCAGCCGGGCCAGCTCGGCTTGGCGGGCACGGGAATCGGCGAGAACCTGCTCCAGATCGGCGTTCAGTGTGCCGAAGCCGCGGAGAGGCCGCGGCTCGGTACGAACCTGCGCCCGCAACGCCGCAAGGTCGGCGTAAAGCGCTTCGAGGTCGCGCTTGCGGACCATCACCACGTGCTCGTCAAAACTGCGGTGTGATAGCTCCACACGTGCACGCTGGCCGGTGAGGATCTCCTCGATGAGGTCGAACAGGCGCCCACGAGCCGCCGTGATCGTGATCGGAAGCGCGTCTTCCGCAGTATTCTTGACCATGCGGCCTCCACCTGTACGGGTACATGTACAGGTGTAATGTAGCCCCGGCGGACCCGCTCATCAAGTCGTCTTCTTCTGGTCGGATCCGTAAGGAGTCGGGATGATTTCAGGTTTACGCGCGTGCGTTCACCAGCCAACAGGCCGCCGTGAACTCGGCCACGCCGTCGCGAATCAGGGGGGCGTACGCGGCGTGGAGCAGATCGGCGATCCGTGCGCGCGTCGATTTGTCCGCGTCCCGCAGCGCCGCGCCGACGGGGCCCAGCCGGGTGATGTAGGCGGACAGGTCCGCCTCGGTGACGCTGCACGGGACGTCGGCCGGCGCGATGTCGATCTCCGACCAGCCGCTCGCGGCGAGAATGCGGCGCACCCGCTCCGGGTCGGCCCAGGCGAACTGGCCGGGCTCGTCCGGGCCGGGGGCGGGAAGGGGTGGGAGATGCGGGGCGGCCGTCCGCGCGGCCAGCGTGAGGAACGGGTTGTCGGCGGGGCCGCGCCAGACGATCGCCGTCAGCTTTGCTCCGCGCCGCGCCGCGCGTCTGATGTTGGCGAAGGCGGCGTCGGGATCGTCGAAGAACATCACCCCGAACCGCGAGATCACCGCATCGAAGCTGCCCGGTTCGAACGGATGAACCTGCGCGTCGGCTTCGGCGAAGGCGACGTTGTCCAGATCGTCGGCCGCCGCGCGCGCCCGGGCGGCCTCCACCAGCGGTCCGGAGATGTCGACGCCCAGGCACGAACCCTCGGGCCCCAGGCGGCGCGCCATGGCGATCGTCGTCGCGCCCGCGCCGCACCCGACGTCGAGGACGTGCGCACCGGCGCCGGGAAAGGCTTCCTCGACGACCAGCGCTCCGAACGGCTCGAGGATGCGATCGAGCACTTCGCGCAGTTCCACCCACGTCTGGCCGCTGCCGTCGTTCCACAGTGCGGCCTGGTCTCGGTTGGGCTGGTCGGGGTGGGACATGAAAGGGCTCCTTCGGCTTGCGTGGATCGATTCCCCGGCTCAATGTACAGGTTCAAGTGAACTTGAGGTCAAGGGATGAACGATCTGGACATCGCGGAAGTAGCCCAGCGGTCGGGCGTGCCCGCGTCCGCGCTGCGATTCTACGAAGAGAAGGGGCTCATCGTCTCCACCGGACGGCGGGGGATGCGCCGCCTGTTCGATCCCGGCGTGCTGGAGCGGCTGGCGCTGATCGCGCTCGGGCAGGCGGCGGGTTTCACGCTGAGCGAGATCGCCGAGATGTTCGCGCCCGACGGCCACCCGCGCATCGAGCGGGAGCGGCTGACGGTCAAGGCCGATGAGCTGGACCGCAGGATCGAGCGCCTGACCGCAATGCGCGACGGCCTGCGCCACGCGGCGTCGTGCCCGGCGCCCAGCCTGCTGGAATGCCCCACGTTCCTCCGCATCGCCCGGCTCGCCGGAAAGGGCCAGCTGCAGCTGCCTCCGAGGCGAGCGGTGGTGCGGGCTGGGTGATGGGCGCTTCGGGGGGCTCCGAGCAGGCCCCCTCCGGGCCGGCACCACCGGCCCACCTCCCCCGAAACTGCCGGGGGAGGTTGGGTGTGGGGCAGAGGCCTGGGCGGTTCAGATAGTCCGCGCGAGATGGTGGGCCGCCCCCCCTCCCCGGCCCTCCCCCGCAAACTGCGCGGGGGAGGGAGGTGCGACGCACCTCTTCGAAGCGGGATCGAAGTCCACCTCCCCCAGGGGTTTTTGGGGGAGGTGCGAGCCTAAGCGAGTAAGGGGGCGCCCCGCGGACGCCAGTG
>DASTVC010000695.1:0-2565 GCA_035759295.1 Longimicrobium sp.
CCACTTCATCGAGGCAGAGGCGCTGCAGCCCTCGCGCGAGTCTCGGTGCGTCCGCGTAAAGAACGCGAAGCCACTGATCACCGACGGCCCCTTTGCCGAGGCCAAGGCGGTGGTGGCCGGCGTCTCCCTGCTGGAAGTGCGCGACGAGGCGGAGGCGCTGGAGATTGCCGCGCGCATTCCCAGCGCGTCGTACGCCACCATCGAGGTGCGGCAGGGGCGCACGCTGGTGGTGGACGGGCGCTGATCCGCGGGGGTGGCGGAGGATGAGCGGATGCATCCGCTGCTGGAACAGCGACAAGCCCCGTCTCGCCGCCGCTGACGCGTCGCCGGGACGGGGCTTCAACTGCTTGGGTGACAACGGATTCTTTGTCCTGGGCATGACGGGGGCAGGGACCGCCTCTTAACGCTACGCTTGCGCGGCCCCGCGTTTGCGAAAGATTGTGAGGTTCTGCGGCCGAGGGGCCGGGGAGTGCTTTCTGACGACGACGGGGGGACGGGGATGGTCATCGGCAAGCTGCTGAAGCGCAACCGCATTCTTGGCGACCGCGAGGCCGAGCTGCGCGCCCGCGAGCGCGAGCTGCTGGACCGCCTGGGCACGGCGTTCGAGCGCTTTGGCACGGACGTGGACCCCGACGACCTGCGGCACTTCAACCAGGCCCGCGAGCAGCTGAGCGGGCTGTTTCTGCTGGTGATCGCGGGCGAGTTCAACAGCGGCAAGAGCAGCTTCATCAACGCGCTGCTGGGCGAGCGGGTGCTGCCGGAGGGCGTTACGCCCACCACCGACCGTATCAACGTGCTCAAGTGGGGCGAAGAGGTGAGCGACGAGCTGGTGGAGGCCTACCTGCTGGAGCGCACCCACCCCGCGCCGCTGCTGCGAGACATCAACATCGTCGACACGCCGGGCACCAACGCGGTGCTGCGCGAGCACGAGGAGCTCACCCGCGACTTCGTCCCCCGCTCGGACCTGGTCCTCTTCGTGACCTCGGCGGACCGGCCGTTCACCGAGAGCGAGCGCGGATTCCTGGAGCAGATTCGCGCCTGGGGAAAGAAGATCGTCTTTATCGTCAACAAGATCGACATCCTGGGCGGCGAGGACGACCGCACCACGGTGATCCGCTTCGTAAAGGAGAACGGCGCGGCGCTGCTGGGCGAGGAGCCGCTGGTGTTTCCCGTGAGCGCGCGCGACGCCATGCAGGCCCGCACCGCCGGCGACGAGGCCATGTGGGCGCGCAGCGGCTTTCGCGAGGTGGAGGATTTTCTCCTCACCACGCTCGACCAGCAGGAGCGCATTCGCCTCAAGCTGCTGAACCCGCTGAACGTGGGGCTCAGGCTCGCCGCCAAGTACAAGGAGACGGCGTTCGAACGGCTCAAGCTGCTGGCGGAAGACGTGTCGACGCTGCAGAACATCGACCAGCAGCTGGCGGCGTTCCACCAGGAGATGCTGAAGGACTTCGGGCCGCGGCTGGGGCGGCTGGACGCGCTGCTGAACGAGATGGAGGTGCGCGGCCTGAACTTTTTCGACGAGACCATCCGCTTTGGCAAGATTCGCCAGCTGATGCAGACGGACCAGGTGCGGCGCGACTTCGAGCGCGTGGTGGTGGGCGAGACGCCGAAGCTGATCGACGAAGAGGTGGGGCGGGTGATCGACTGGATCGTGGAGCGCAACCTCAAGCTGTGGCAGGACATCAGCGCCTACATCGAGCGCCGCCAGATCCACCGCCACCGCGAGGGGATGATCGGCGAGGTGGGGCGCGGCTTCAGCTACAACCGCCAGGCGCTGCTGGATTCCATCGGGCGCGCGGCGGGCGAGGCGGTGGGGGGATTCAACCGCGAGGCCGAGGCGCGCAAGCTGGCCGAGGAGGTGCGCGGCGCGTCGGGCGTGACGATGCTGGCGGGCGCCGGCGTGGGCCTGGGCGTGCTGATGACGGCCATGCTGACCGGCGCCGCGGCCGACATCACCGGCATCACGCTGGCGGCCACGCTGGCGGCGACCGGCCTGTACGTGATCCCCGCGCGCCGGCGCCAGGCCAAGGCCGAGTTCCAGAAGAAGATCAGCGAGGTGCGCGGCCGGCTGAACGAGGCGCTCACCCGGCAGGTGCACTCGGCCGTCTCCGACTCGCAGGAGAAGGTGAACGAGTCCATCGCCCCCTACCGCCGCTTCGTGGTGGTTCAGCAGGAGCAGCTGAACGAGGCCCGCGGCGAGCTGGTGGTGGCGGAGGATGCGCTGCTTCGGCTTCGGACGGAGATCGGGGGGTAGGCGGGAAGTGCGGGAGTGCGGGAGTGCGTTAGTGCGGGAGTAGAAAGGGAGGAGGACGGGCTGCCGTTCTCCTCCCTCTCTATCACGACCCAGCGATTCCGATGCAGACGAGAGTCGCCGCACATCCCAAAACTGTCATTTCGAAGGAGGCGCCGCGCGGAATCATCCCGCACTCCAGGATGTGGCGCCGACTGAGAAATCTAGCGTCGGATGCTCGTGGCCTGTCGCGAGTCCCACACTGTCGGCGTCCAGTCCGGGCAGGCGAACGAACCGTCCGAAGGCGTCGTGCGGTGAGCCAGCCACGAGCA
>DASTVC010000696.1:0-6903 GCA_035759295.1 Longimicrobium sp.
ACACCATCACACCATCACACCATCACACCATCACACCATCACACCATCACACCATCACACCATCACACCATCCCCTTGTCACCCGTTCACCCGTTCACCCGTTCACCCGTTCACCCGTTCACCCGTTCACCCGTTCACCCATTCACCATCACCCCGACCCCGCCATTTCCCTTGCGCTCCCCACCCCGCCGCATCCAACTTGCAAAACCAGCTTCACGGTGGCGTTCTCCCGCACCCATGCCGGTCCGCCCGACATGTCCACCGACCCCGCCGACCTGCTGCACCACCCCGCCCGGCTGGCCGCGCTCGGCGCTACCTCCCTTGCCGGCACCCCGCCCGAAGAAGCGTTCGACCGCCTGACCCGCCTGGCCGTGCACCTGCTGGGCGCGCCCATCTCGCTGCTGTCGCTCATCGACGGCGAGCACCAGTGGGTCAAGAGCGTGGCCGGCGCCACGCTGGGGCAGGGGCTGCCAAGCGCCATCCCGGTGGGCCGGTCCATCTGCGGCCACGTGATCTCCGGCGGCCAGCCCCTCGTCATCCCCGACGTGGCGCACGAGCCGCGCGTGGCGGTGGACGCCGCCATGCGCGCGTGGGGCGTGCGCGCGTACGCCGGCGTGCCGCTGGTTACCTCCGACGGCCACGCGGTCGGCGTTCTGTGCGTGGCCGACACGGAGCCGCACGAGTGGTCCGCCGAGGCGCTGGCCGGGCTGCGCGACCTGGCGGCGCTGGCGGTGACGGAGATCGAGTGGCGGCGCTCGCTGGCCGAGCGCGACCGCGCCGCGTCCGCCCTGCGGCGGGCGGAGCAGCTGTTCCGCGGGGTGGTGGAGCAGTCGCTGGTGGGGATCTACGTGATGCAGGACGGGCTGTTCCGCTACGTGAACCCGCGCTTCCACCAGATCTTCGGGCTGCCGGCGGACTGGCTGGACCGCCCGCATGATCTGCTGGAGCTGGTGGCGCCCGAAGACCACGACCTGGTGCGCGAGAACATCCGCCGCCGCATCGAGGGCGAGGTGGACGACATCCAGTACTGCTTTCGCGGCGTGCGCACGGACGGCTCCATCATCCACCTGGAGGTGCACGGCAACCGCACCGTGCTGGACGGCCGCCCCGCCGTGATCGGCGTGGGGATCGACGTCACCGAGCGCATCCGGGCGGAGCGCGACCGCGAGCAGGCCATCCTGGCCCGCGACCGCTTCTACGCCATGGTGAGCCACGAGCTGCGCACCCCGGTGAGCGCGGTGATGCTGTACAACGACCTTCTCCTCTCCGGCGTCTACGATCCCCTCTCCGCCCCCCAGCGCGAGGCGGTGGACCGCTCCCAGAGCTCCGCACGCCACCTGCTGGACCTGATCAACGACCTGCTGGACCTTTCGCGCCTGGAGGCCGGCCGGCTGGAGACGCGGGTGGAGGACGTGGAGACGGCGGAGCTGGTGGAGAGCGTGGTGGACGGCCTTTCCCCGCTGGCGCTGGAGCACGGCTGCCACCTCTCCGTGCACGTGGCCGAGCGCCCCCTGGTCGTCACGGGCGACGCGCGGCGGGTGAGGCAGATCCTGCTCAACCTCCTTTCCAACGCCGTGAAGTTCGGCCACGGGCAGCCGGTGGAGGTGCGGCTGGGGCCGGCGGACGGAGGCGTGCTGCTGGAGGTGTCGGACCACGGCCCCGGCATTCCCCCCGCCGACCTGGACCGCATCTTCGAAGAGTTCGTACAGCTGGGCGAGCCGGGGGTGGGCACGGGGCTGGGGCTGCCGATCGCGCGGCGGCTGGCGGAGCTGCAGGGGGGCACGCTGGACGTGGCCTCGCGCCCCGGCGAAGGGAGCACCTTCCGCCTCTTCCTTCCCGGCGGCGTGCCGCGAGTGGCGCATTCGGCCGGCTTCCCATCCTTCCTTTCTTCGGCTATTCTTCGGTAAGGGTCGCGGGCCGAACCGGCGGCGGGGGCCGGGGGTACGGGGCGCGGCGCCGGGAGGTTATCTTTCCCGGTTCCGCGCGAGAGTACCCGAGCAGCAGCTGGCCCGACCGGATGAACCCGCACGCACTGAACGTCCTGGAGTACCGCGAGGCGCTGGACCTCGTGGCGCGATTCGCCTCGTCCGGCCTGGGCGCCGACGCGGTGCGCGCGCTCTCGCCCAGCGCCGACCTGGGGTTCATCGAGCCCGAGCTGGCGCGCGTGGAGGAGATGCGATCCTTCCTGCGCGGCGACAACGGCTGGTCCGTCCCCGCCATTCCCGACATCCGCGAGGGGCTGCGCAAGCTGCGGGTGGAGGGCTCGGTGCTCGACGGCCCGCAGCTGCGCGACGTGGGCGTGCTCCTCGCCTCCTCCCGGACCACGCGGCGGGCGGTGGCGCAGAACGCGGGGTCGCTGCCGTACCTGGCCCTGATCAGCGGCGGGCTGGTGGAGCGGGAAAAGGACGAGGGCGAGATCGGCCGCACCCTGGACGACGCCGGGCTGGTGCGCGACGAGGCCAGCCCCGCGCTGTACCGGCTGCGGCGCGAGATCAAGGGCGCGCGCAACCGGCTGGTGGAGCGGCTGGCGTCGTACATGGCGTCGCTGCCGGCGCACTACCAGGTGTCCGACGCGTCGGTCACGGTGCGCGAGGGGCGCTACGTGATCCCCGTGCGCCGCGAGGGGCGCGGCGAGGTAGGCGGCATTGTCCACGACGAGTCGGCGACGGGCGCCACGCTGTTTGTGGAGCCCCCGGCGGCGGTGGAGATGATGAACCGCCTGCGCACGCTGGAGGCCGAGGAGGCGCGCGAGGTTACCCGCATCCTCCGCGAATTGACGACGCGCCTGCGCCCGCTGCAGCCGGAGCTTCTCACCTCGCTGGCCGCGCTGGTCGCGCTGGACTCGCTGTACGCGCGGGCCCGCTACGCGCTGCGGGTGGATGGACGGGCGCCGAAGATCCTGGAAGCGGGGACGGAGGAGTACGAGGTCGTCCGTGGATACCACCCCCTCCTGCAGGCGAAGTCGCCGGAGGTGGTGCCCTTCGACCTGCGGATGGACCGGGGCGAGCGCACGCTGCTGATCTCCGGACCCAACACGGGCGGCAAGACGGTGCTGCTCAAGGCGATCGGCCTCATCTCGCTCCTGGCGCAGAGCGGCGTGGTGCCGCCCGTGGGGCCGGGGACGAAGCTGCCCGTCTTCACGAACGTGTTCGCGGACGTGGGCGACGAGCAGTCGATCGAAGCGTCGCTGTCCACCTTCTCCGCGCACCTCAAGAACCTGCGCGAGGTGCTGGACGGTGCCGACTGGCAGTCGCTGGTGCTGACGGACGAAATCGGCAGCGGCACGGATCCGCAGGAGGGCGCCGCGCTCGCCCGCGCGGTGCTGGTGGAGCTTACGCGCCGCTCCTGCTTTACCGTCGCCACCACGCACCTGGGGCAGCTCAAGCTGCTGGCGACGGAGGAGCGGGGGATCATCAACGCCTCGCTGCAGTTCGACGCGGACCGGCTGCAGCCCACGTATCGCCTGCTCAAGGGGATCCCCGGCCGCTCCTACGGCCTGGCGATCGCGCGGCGCCTTGGGCTGGAGCCGCGGCTGCTGGAAGAGGCGGAGGCCACGCTCCCCGCCGGCGAGCGCGACGTCGCGAAGCTCCTCCTGGAGCTGGAGGCCAAGGAGCAGCGCTTCGCCGACCAGACGGACGAGCTGGCGCGGCAGCTGGAGAAGACGCGGCTGCTGCGCGAGACGCTGGAGCGGCGCGAGCGGGAGCTGAAGGAGCGGGAGAAGGATGCGGAGCGCCGCGCCCGCCAGCAGGCGCGCGACCTGCTGCTGCAATCGCGTGCCGAGGTGGAGGCCGCCATCCGCGAGGTGCGCGACGCCGCGGACGCCGACAAGCTGGAAGAGGCCGCCCGCGCCGCCCGCCGCCGCGTGGAGGAAGCCGCCACCCGCCAGCGCGAAAAGCAGCCGTCGGAGCGCGCCGCCCGCCCCGCCAAGGGCCGCGGCCGCGCGCCGCTGGCGCTGGAGCCGGGGCTGCGGGTGCGCATCGAGTCGCTGGGGCGCACGGGGACCGTCATCGACGTGCGCGACGGCAAGGCGATGGTGGAGGCGGGGGCCATGCGCATGCTGCTGCCGCGCGAGGACCTTACGCCGCTCGCCCCCGGCGACCAGCAGTCGGACCCGCGGCCGCGCCCCACGGCCGGCTACGTGAACGCGGGATCGGACGCGCGGCCGGAGGTGGACCTGCGGGGGATGCGGCCGGAGGAGGTGGACGTGATCCTGGGCCGCGCGCTGGACAGCGCCATCATGGCCGGCCTCCCCTCGTTCCGCATCATCCACGGCAAGGGGACGGGCGCGCTGCGGGCGCACGTGCGCAAATGGCTGGAGACCGACCGGCGCGTCAGCGTGCAGCGCCCCGGCGAGCTGTTCGAGGGCGGCACGGGCGTGACGGTGGTGGAGTTCGCGTAGGGGCCCTCACCCGGCTCGTTCCTCGCCTGCCCTCTCCCACAAACTGCGTGGGAGAGGGGATAAACGTCGCACCGGTTCGTGGAGCGCTTCGGCAGGGTGGGGGGGGATGGTGGGCCGCCGCCCTCCCCGGCCCTCCTCCACGAACCTGCGTGGGGGAGGGAGGTGCGACCCACCTTTCCGGAGCGGGATCGGGTTCTCTCTCTCCGCGAGAAACGAGGGGGGAGAGGCCGCACGCGTGAGGGATGCGCGCCCGCAGGGCCGAGAACACGGCGCGCATGCACGAGCGTGGCTGCAATGCGCGGATGCCGGTGAGCGCCGGGGGCTCGGCGCACTTGGGCACAGTTGTATCGTGCCTTAGTGCGCGCGCAGCCCGGCCCGGAGCGCAGCGGAGGGACACGCCCAAACCCGCAGTCGTAGTTGAAGTTGCAATCGTAGTCGCAGGCCCTTGAGCAACACGCAGCACCGAAAGAACCCTTGCCCATCCCGGACCACCTCGTCGAAGAGATCCGGCAGCGCGCCGACCTCGTGGAGATCCTCTCGGAGCACACGCGCCTCAAGCGCACCGGGAAGACCTGGCGGGGTCCGTGTCCGCTGCACGGCGGCGAGGGGCCCAACTTCTCCGTCGATCCCGCCAAGGGCTTCTACAAGTGCTTCGTCTGCGGCGAGGCGGGGACGGTCTACAACTTCATGATGAAGCACCTCGGGATGACCTTTCCCGAGGCGGTGCGCTGGACGGCGGCGCGCGTGGGCGTGGAGGTCCCCGACGAGCGCGAGCGGGAGCGCGACCGCGAAGAAGACCCCAACCGCGTGCTGTACGAGGTGAACGGCTTCGCGGCGCAGTGGTTCCGCGAGCAGTTGGCCTCGCCCGCCGGCCAGCGCGCCCGCGACTATCTGGCCCGCCGCGGCATCACGCAGGAAAGCATCGAGCGCTTCGGGCTGGGGTGGGCGCCGGAGGAGTGGGACGCGTTCGGAAACGCGGCGCGCAAGGCGGGCTTCCACACGGCGGACCTGCTGACCGTCGGCCTGGTGAAGGAGGCCAAGAAGACGGGGCGCGAGCCGTACGACGCCTTCCGCGGCCGCGTCATCTTTCCCATCGAGGACCTGGGCGGGCGGGTGCTGGCGTTCGGCGGGCGGGTGCTGGAGCAGGTGGAGGAGCACATCCCCAAGTACCTCAACTCCCCCGAGTCGCCCGTCTACTCGAAAGGGCGCACGCTGTACGGGCTGGGGTGGAGCCGCGGGTCCATCCGCCGCGAAGAGGTGGCGCTCGTGGTCGAAGGCTACATGGACTACGTGTCGCTGGCGGCGCACGGGGTGACGAACGCCGTGGCGCCGCTCGGGACGGCCATGACGGACGAGCAGGCCGCGCTCATCGCCAACTACGCCCCGCGCGCCATCCTGCTGTACGACAGTGACAAGGCCGGCCTCAAGGCCACCTTCCGCAACGGCGACCAGCTGCTGCGCGCGGGCGTGGAAGTGCTGGTGGCCACGCTGCCGGAGGGTGAGGACCCCGATTCGCTGGTGCGCGCCCAGGGCGCCGACGCGCTGCGCCGCTACCTGAGCGACGCGCTGGACGTGATGGACCGCAAGATCCAGCTGCTGGACCGCAAGGGACTCTTCACGAGCATCAAGGGGACGCGCCGCGCCATCGACGTCCTCCTCCCCACCGTCCGCGCGGCGCGCGACGCGGTGGTGCGCGGGCTGTACCTCAAGCGCATCAGCGACCGCACCTCCGTCCCGGTGGAGACGCTGGAGGCCGAGGTGAACGCCGTCACCGAGCAGCCGCGCACCTTTGGCGAGGTGCACGACCAGCGGCGGCGCGAGCGCGAGGCGGGGCGCGGCGGCCCGCGCTATCAGGCGGACCTCTCCCGCTACGAGCCGCGGCGCGAGGAGCAGCGCTCCAGCCCGCAGAAGCGCCTGCGCATGGGCGCCGAGCGCGACCTGCTGATGATGATGTTCCACTCCGAGCGCTGGGTGGAGGAGTGCGCCAAGTTCGTGGGCCCCGACGAGTTCGAGGACCCCGACTACCGGCGTCTCTTTCGCGTGCTCATCGAGACGGAGGGGCAGCGCGACCCCGAGGGGTTGTGGCTGCTGAACTTTCCCGAGGACCTGGCCGGCGACGTGGAATCCATCCGCCAGCGCGTGGAGCACCACGACTGGAGCGGCGAGCAGCGCTTCTTCGCCGAGAACATGGACAAGATCCTGGCGCGCCCGCTGGAGAAAGAGGGCCGCGACATCAAGCAGGACGCGCCCACCGGCGACGAGATGGACCAGGACATCCTGGCGCGCATGACGGAGCAGCTGGCCTTCCGGCGCGAGAACAAGCACCTCAAGATCAAGCACGGCGTGCTGGACCCCAACGACCCCATCCTGCGCGGCGAGCGGCGGTACTGAGGGTAGGGGGTGGGAGTTCGCGTCCGCATCTACTCTCGCACTTTCGCACTCCCGCACTTTCGCACTGATCTTTGGGCGCGCATCCCTCGCGCAACGGCCGTGTTCGGCGCATC
>DASTVC010000697.1:0-9639 GCA_035759295.1 Longimicrobium sp.
CGCAAAACCATCTTCACGCTCCAGGGCCTGTGCGCCGACCGAAGAATCTTTATCGGGAACGGGCGCCTCTCGCGCCGAGGCCGACGTAGCCGACAGGACCGTGCGCCCATCGTAGAGATTCTTCGGTCGGCGCACAGGCAAAGGTGCGACTGGGAGGGATGGAGTGGCCGCCTCTCTCAGAATGACACCGTCCGCTTTATCTGTGCTCTATTCCAGATTCCATACGAGACCCAGTCTTTTGACCGTCAGCGGTCAGGCGATGCGGTAGACGGGCACGGTGATGCGCCGGTTCTTCGCCTTTTCCTCGTACATGGCCTTGTCGGCGCGGAGGATGGCGCCGGCGATGCCCTCGGTGCCGGCGAAGTCGGCCGCGCCGATGCTCACCTGCAGCTCCAGCGGCGGGCCGTCGCCCTGCGCCACCGCCTCGTTCGCCTTCTGCAGCGCGGCGCGGACGCGCGGCACCACGTCGCCGGGGAGCGCGGCGGGGAACAGAACCAGGAACTCGTCGCCTCCCCAGCGATACACGCGGTCCAGCGGCCGCACGCACCCGCGCACCGTCTCCACCAGCCGCCGCACCAGCTCGTCGCCCGCCGCGTGGCCGTAGGTGTCATTCACGCGCTTCAGGTTGTCCATGTCCATCATCATCGCCGTGCCAAAGCGCGCGCCCACCGCCTCCAGCCCCACGCCGTCCTCGTATGCGCGGCGGTTCAGGGCGCCGGTCAAGGCGTCGTACAGCGTTACGCGCTGCAGGCGGTCGTGGGCCACGGAAAGCTGCGCGCGCGCGTCGTCGGCCTCGCGCTTCACGTCCTCCATCAGCACCACCACCATCCCGTACCCCAGCAGGATCTGCAGCAGCAGGTCCAGGTAGCTGTTGTACTGGAGCAGAAAGTCCAGCGGCCCGGCCGGCTGCTGCAGCGCGGGAACGCCGCTCATGGCGAACGCCGTCGCGTAGCCCACCCAGAGCGTGGCGATCATGGCGAACACGGCGCCCGTGGCCCGGCTGCCCAGGGTGGCGCGGCTGGGCGGCAGGCGCAGCAGCAGCCACGCGCACAGCACGAACGGCCCCGCCACCAGCGGCGCCTGCAGAAGCATCACCCCGTTCAGCAGCACCCCGGGGAGCACGACCGTCAGCACGCCGTATCCCACGGCAATGGGGATGGCGCGGCGCAGGAACTCGCGCGGGCGAACGCCCATCACGTAGTTCAGCGTGCCGCACAGCAGGTGGACGACGAAGAGCAGCTTGCCCGTCTGGTAGAGCAGGTTGGCGGCCCGCACCGCCAGGGAGTCGTCCCCCGAAAGGCCGGGGATGGCGTACTGCGCCACCACGCCCAGCAGCGCGGCCAGCAGCCAGATCCACGCGCGCGTCCACTCCCGGAAGTAGGGCTGGCGCCGCGGGTGCGCGCGCATCAGCGCCGCGAACAGCCCCACCAGCAGCAGGGCGCCGCCGGTCTGGGTAAGCAGGCCGATGGATGAGATGAGGCTCCCGATGTCCTCTGGATACATGGCGCGGGATGGTTGTCCGGGAAGAACGTGGCCGGGGCATGGGGACGTGCGGCCCCGGCCGGAAGATCAGAGGGGTGGAGATCAGCCGCCGGAAAGGCGCTTCTGCTCCTGGCGGTCCAGCTTTTCGCGCTGGCGGGCGTCCTTGGGGCGCTCGCCCGGGTAGCGGATGCTCACCTCCACCCCGCCCATCATGCAGAAGCCCCCGATGCGCAGCACCGGCGCGTTGGGATCGGTGGGCGGCGGCGCGGAGCCCGTCTGCCCGAAGCCGCCCATCACCGCCAGCCCGTTCAGGTCCACGTGCACGCCGGGGGGAACGATGATCTCGGCCCCGCCCATGATGGCGAACACGATCACCTCCGTCACGCCGGGGCCGAAGCGCGCCTCGCGAAAATCCAGCTCCGCGCCGCCCATGAACGCCACCACGTACGTCTGCTTCGCGGGCGTCCACACCCCCTTCTTTTCCGCCCCGCCCATGATGCCGACGATGATCTGCCGCTCGCTCACGTGCGCGCCCGTGGCGGGGCTCACGAACGTCCGCGCCCCCGGGGCCGGCGCCGCCGCGTCGTGCTGCACCACGGGAAGGTCCGAGACCAGCGAGCGCAGGTCGTCGAGCGTGGCGGCCTGGTGGGCGCGGTCCAGCCGCTCCTCCAGCGCCTCCGCCGTCAGGTTGTCGTAGGCAAAGTGCTCGCACAGCTGCTGGATGACGCGCTCGCGCGTCTGCTCCAGCGGAACGGGGACGGGGGTGGGCTGGGCCATGAAAGAACACTCGCGGTGGGGGCGCCGTGCCGACGCCGGTCCTGGAGCCGCAACGTACGCGCGGCGCGGGAGGGGGGCAAGCACGGCGTTCGGGATGCTTTTACACACCTTGGGCACGTACGTTGCGAAAGGTGCGCGCCGACAGGTAGTCTCACATGAACGGGAGAGCCCGATATGTTCAAGCGACTGATGACGGTGGCCGCGCTGGCCCTTGCGATGGGCGCGATGGCCTGCACGGCGAAGGTGGAGGAAGAGGGCAAGGCGCCGGATGTGGACGTAAGCGGCGGCCAGATGCCCAAGGTGGACGTGGATCCCGCCAACGTGGAAGTGACCACCGACACGCAGACGGTCGTCACCCCCGAGGTGAACGTCACCCCCGCCGGCGACAACCCGCAGTAACGGCGGTCCGAGGGTACGAGGGTACGAAGGTGCGGGGGTGCGGCGACGCGCCCCCGCACTCTTGCGTTTGGGGCTGCGATATCGACGAGCGAGGATGAGCGGGTAAACCCGCTGCTGGGAAAGCGACAAGCCCCGTCCCGACTCGCTTACGCGAGCCGGGACGGGGCTTCAACTACGGGCGACACAAACGATTTCGTTCCGAGGGAAAACCGTGAGGCTTGGGCGCGCACCGCACTGGCGCGAACACCGGGGCCGCCAATCCGCGAAGGCGGATTTCGTGTCGTTGTTGCAGCGAATTCATTCGCCCTTCCCGCGGCCTGCCCCACATCCTGCCTGCCCGACTCGTCACGTCCCTTCGCGCCGCGCTCCCGACGCCGTGTCACCCGAGGCGGCCTTCGCGGAGTCGGCGGCGGCGCGGGCGGCCTGGTCCATCCGCCGCACGACGACGCTCATGCGGTTGCGCGGCACCTGCCAGGCGAGCGGCTTCCATCCCCCGCGCTCCAGCGGCGAGGGCGAGCCGTCGGCGGGGCGCAGCGCGGAGACGTAGACGGCGTAGTTGGAGCCGGGGTTCCACAGCACCCAGCTCTTGAGCCCCGCGTCGTAGGTGGCGGCGATCTGCTGGCGCACGTGGCTGGCGCCGTAGGTAATGCCGTCGTGCAGGTAGTCGGCGGTAAACGCCTGCAGCCAGGGGACGATCTCGCCCGTCTTCTGCCCGCGCTGCTGCACGGCGCGCGTGCGCTCCACCGCGTCCTGCATGCTGATGCGCACCATCTCGTACGGGTGTGCGTTGGGCGCGCTGAAGCCGTACACGCCGCCGAAGTAGTGCGACGGGTACACCATCGGAAGCACGGCGTCGGCGGTGGTGATCACCTTCTCCCAGTTCTGCCCGATCCCCACGTCTCCCGCCAGGTGCGTCACCAGCCCGAACACGTCCGCCGTCACCGGAACCTGGTACTCCGCCAGCTGCTCTTTGGAATAGCGGATGAAGGCGGCGATGTTGTCCTCGCGCGAAACGCCGTTGGCGCCGGGGAAGGCCATGGTGCGCCGCCGTGCGTCGGTCACGTCAGGGAAGCGCACGTAGTCCCACTGCACCTCGCTGAAGCCCATGTCCAGGGCCTCCTTGGCGATGGCGATGTTGTAGTCCCATACGCGGCGGTCGTACGGGTTCACCCACGGCTTGCCCTTCTGGTCCAGCCAGAGGGAGCCGTTCGTGTGGCGAATGGCCAGCTCCGGCTTCTTTTCCGCCAGCATGCGGTCCTTGAAGACGACGATGCGGGCGATGGGGTAGATGCCGTGCGCGACGAGCGTATCCACCAGCTCCGGCAGCCACCTGGACCGCGGCATGGTGTCGGCGCCGATCTCCTTTGCCAGCGCGATTCCGGTGGAGTCGTGGGTGAGGTAGGTGTCGCTTTCCTTGACGTCGACCACGAAGGCGTTGATCTCCGTCTCGTCGGCGATGCGGATGAGCTCACGCATGCGGGTGCGCCCGCCCGCCGCCCAGCCGTTGACGTACAGCGCGCGCACGGAGTCCGGCCGCGGCACCCGGTTGCCGAAGCGCGCGCGCCAGCGGGCCACGCTGTCCTCCCGCCCCGCGGCGGTGGCCGTGGTGGAATCCGCCCCGCGCCCGCCATGTGCCGCGCCGGGCTCGTCCCCCTTTCCGCCGCACGCCGCCAGCACCAGCAGCGCCAGGGCCGCCCATCGCACGCGTGACGACATCACCTTTTCTCCATCTGTGTCGGGGGAGGGTACGAAGGTACGAAGGTACGAGGGTACGACGGTGCGGCGGAAGGGATGCGGAGGAATCATGACCCCTCACACCCTCACACCCTCACACCCTCACACCCTCACGTACCTTCGTACCCAAAAACACGCCGGGCCCGGACGCGAACGTCCGGGCCCGGCGAAAACCAGCGATCCCGCCGAGATTACGGCGTGGTCGTCGCGGTGGCGGTGTCGGCGGTCGAGTCGGTCATCGCGGCGCCGCTGTCCATCGACATCGGGGCCGGGGCCATCATCGAGGTGTCGGTGGTCACCGGGGCGGTCTCGGTCACCGGCGTTACCGCGGTGGTGTCCTCGGTGGCCGCGCCCTCTTCGGCGTCGCCGCCGCCGCAGGCGGCCAGGGCCAGGATGCCGAACATCGCGATCAGCTTCTTCATCGTCAGTGCTCCTTGAAATCGTACAAAAAATGAGGACCGGCGCGCGGGTGCGCGCCGGTCCGGGTACGGCTGGATTACGGGGCGGCCGTGACCGGCGTGTCCGTCTGCGCCGCCTGGCCGGGGACCGTGTCGGTCTCGGTCGTGGTGGTGGTGATCACGCTGTCGGTGGTCGGCACCACGGTCGGCTGGCTGATGGTGTCGGTGCCCGGCATGGTGGTCACGGTGGTGCTGTCCGCCGCGGCGTCGCCCTCGGCGGCGTCGTCGCCGCCGCAGGCCGCGACCATCATCGACAGAGCCGCGATCGAAAGGATGCGCTTGATCATCTGAGTACTCCCGTTGGGTGTTGTGCTCCGGCCGGGCTGTTGGCCGGCCGCCGGTCCGCGCCCTGCGCGGTCGGGGTCCTGTATTGGCAACGGGTATGCCGAACGGGCCATCGACCGCCCGAGTGGCGAAAACCGGCGCCACGCCTTAACTTTCGCGCATTCCCCGCCCGCCGCGGCGCGGTTCGCCCGCCGGCCGGACGGCACCCCGGACTGTTCACTGAACACTCCGGAGCCGTTCAGTGAACAGCCGCGGGACGGAACGGGGGTTACGAACGGGGCCGTTATGAGGGGGCTTTCGCTCCGCACCAAGGTCTTCTTTCTCTTCGCCGCCACGGCTCTGCTCATCGTGGTGCCGGCGATGCTGCTCATTGCCCGCGCGGTGGAGCGCGGCGTGTACGAGCGCGCCCGCGACGAGCTGAACGGCGCGGGGGTCTCCCTGCGCACGGCGTGGGAGCGCGAGGGGAGCCTGCTGGCCACCCGCGCGCAGGCCCTGGCGCTCAACGAACGGGTGCGCGCCCGCTGGGCCGCGGGCGACAACCGGCGCCTGCAGGGCGTGCTGAGGGCGCAGATGGAGAAGGACGAGGCCATCGTCATCGACAGCACGGGAAAGTCCATGTTCGGCCCGCGGCTGGACGCGCGCGCCATCGCCAGCGCGGGAGAGCTGGGGACCATCGTGGCGCTGACGGACGACGGAAAGCCGCCGCTGCGCTTTTCCCTGGAGCCCGTGTGGGCCGACACACAGCGGCTGGGGCAGATCGGCGTGGGGCAGCGGCTGAGCGCCAGGGCGATCAAGGCGGAGCTGGGGCGCAACACCGAGCTGGTGCTGATGGTGGGCGACTCGCTGGCGGGCACCACCCTTTCCGACAGCGCGCTGGTCCGCCTGGACCGCGAGGAGCTGCGGACGCTGCTGCGAACGTCCGGCAACGGCGGGGCGCGGCAGATCCTGGCGGACCAGGCGTACATGGCCGCGCCGGTGGTGCTGATGTCGCGCGGGCTGCCCACGACGGCCATCTTCCTGCGCCCCATCACGCAGGAGCTGGAGGTGGCCACGGCCATCAAGCGCTCGCTGTTCGGCATCGGCTTCATGGCGCTGGTGCTGGCGCTGGTGCTGGCGGCGGTCATCTCGCGCATCGTGGCGCGGCCGGCGCAGCAGCTGGCCGAGGCGTCGGCGCGAATGGCGCGCGGCGACTTCGCGGCGCCGCTGCCGCGCACGGGGATGGACGAGATCAGCCAGCTGGCCCGCGCGTTCGGCGAGATGCGCAAGGCCATCGCCGACCGCGAGGCGCGGCTGCGGTCGGCACAGGCGGAGATGATCCACCGCGAAAAGCTGGCCGCCATGGGTCGCCTGGTCGCGCAGCTCTCGCACGAGATCAACAACCCCATCTACAACATCCAGAACTGCCTCGAAGCGCTGGAGCGGCGGGGAAACCCCAATGATCCCAACCGCGAGTTCCTTACCCTGGCGCAGGAGGAGCTCGCGCGCATGGCGGGGCTCACGCGCCGCCTGCTGGACCAGAGCCGCCCGCAGTCCGACGCCAGCAGCCTGCTGAACCTCAACTCGCTGGTGACGCGGGTGCTCACGCTGGCGGCGCCGGAGATCAAGGCGCGGGAGATCGAGGTCTCGGCCGAGCTGGCGCCCGACCTGCCGCCGGTGGTGGCGCACCCGGAGGGGATCCAGCAGGTGCTGGCCAACCTGGTGGCCAACGCCAGCGACGCCATGCCGGACGGCGGTCGGCTTCGCGTCGCGACGCGGGCGGACGGGGACGCGGTGGAGGTGGTGGTCGAGGACACCGGCGCGGGAATCCACGAGACGGACCTGCCGCACATCTTCGAGGCGTTCTATACGACGAAGCCGGGGGTGACGGGGACGGGGCTGGGGCTGTTCGTCTCGGAGGGGATCATCCGCGGACACCGCGGGCGCATCGACGTGGAGAGCACGCGCGGCGCGGGAAGCCGCTTCACCGTGCGCCTGCCCCGCGAGACGCTGGACGAGTCGGTTTCGGAAGCCTCCGGCGCGCGCGAGGACGCGGGTCGCGAGGCGGTCGCGGCGGATTGAGGGGAGGCAGGGGGAGGCTGGGAAGAGCTTCGAAAGGCATCACGCTGGCGTCCGACGGGGCCCCCTCTCCCCCGGCCCCTCTCCCCCGCTGCGCGGGAGAAAGGGGAGAATTCGATCGCGCTCCAGACGGAGCCGGATGTACGGCTCGGACCTCTCGGGTGCAGTCCGCGCAGGCGGACTTCGTGACGTTCCAGCCGCGGTTTCAACCGCCGGGACGGGACCGGCCGGCGACGGGATCGGTAGCGGACGCGCAGGTGCCTGGAACGCCGCACATGGCCGGGCCGCCGAGTCCGCGCAGGCGGACTTTGCGATTTTCCAGCGGCGAATTCATTCGCTCCCGCAGGCGGACTTCGTGACGTTCCAGCCGCGGTTTCAACCGCCGGGACGGGGCCGGCGGGTGGCGCTGCAACCCTCGGACGCCGATGTTCGGCCGCCGTCGCGTGAGGGATGCGCGCCCGCAGGGCCGAGAACACGGCGCGCATGCACGAGCAGAGAGGATTCGCGTCGACAGCCGGTGAGCGCCGGGGGCTCGGCGCACTTAGGCACAGTTGTATCGTGCCTTAGTGCGCGCGCAGCCCGGCCCGGAGCGCAGCGGAGGGACACGCCCCAATCAAGCAGTTGAAGTTGACGTTCATCCAACGAAAGAAGACGATTCGATGCCGGACACGCCCCGCATCCTGATCATCGACGACGACCGCGCCTTTCGCGTGGGCACCGGCGCCCTGCTGGCCGACGAGGGCTACGACGTGGACGCGGCTCCCAGCGGCGACAGCGGCCTGGAAAAGCTGCGCGGCGGCGAGTTCGACATGGTGCTGCTGGACCTGCGCATGGAGGGCCGCACGGGGCTCTCCGTGCTGGAGGAGCTGCGCGGCGCCGGCAACGACGTGCCGGTGCTCATGCTGACGGGCTTCGCCACGGTGGATTCCGCCGTCGCGGCGCTCAAGCTGGGCGCGGACGACTACCTGACCAAGCCCTGCGACAACTCACTGCTGCGCTCCAAGATCAAGGCTATCCTGGCCCGCCGCGAGCCGGTGCTGGGCGCCGGCGCCTCGCGCATCGTGGGGACGGGGCAGAAGATGCGCGAGGTGAAGCGCGCCATCGCCCGCGTGGCGCCCACGGAGAGCACGGTGCTCCTGCGCGGCGCCACGGGGACGGGCAAGGAGCTGATCGCCCGCGCGCTTCACGAGGAGAGCCCGCGCCGCAGCCGACCATACCTGGCGGTGAATTGCTCGGCGCTGGCGGAGGGACTGCTGGAGTCGGAGCTGTTCGGCCACGCGCGCGGGGCGTTCACGGGCGCGGTGCAGGAGCGCAAGGGGATGTTCGAGGAGGCGCACCACGGCACCATCTTCCTGGACGAGATCGGCGACGTGTCGCCCGCGATGCAGGCCAAGCTGCTGCGCGTGGTGCAGGAGCGCGAGATCGTGCGGGTGGGCACCGCGCGGCCGGTACAGGTGGACGTGCGGGTGATCGCGGCCACGCACCGCGACCTGGAGGCGATGGTGGAGGAAGGGACGTTCCGGAAGGACCTCTACTTTCGCCTGAAGGTGTTCCAGATCCGCGTCCCCGAGCTCAAGGACCGGCCCGAGGACATCCCCGCGCTGGTAGGCGCGGCGATGGCGCGGTGGAATGAGCGCGTGGAGCCGCACCGCCGCGTGACGGCCATCAGCGACGACGCGGTGGAGGTGATGCAGGCGTACGACTGGCCGGGCAACGTGCGCGAGCTGATGACGGCGGTGGAGTACGCCTGCATCGTCTGCGAGGGCGGCCGCATCCTGGCGCACCACCTGCCCGAGGAGTTGCGCGAGACGGTGGCGGCCGGCGTGGGCTCGTCGTCCAACGGCAACGGGCACGCGAACGGAGACGCCCGGCGCGGCGACTACCGCGCGCCCGAGCCGGCGCGGCGCTACGTGGCCCCCGACGCCGACGCCGAGCGCGAGGCCATTGTCCAGGCGCTGGAAGACGCCGACGGCAACCGCACCAAGGCCGCCGCCGCGCTGGGCATGGGCCGCACGACGCTGTGGCAGAAGCTGAAGGAGTACGGGCTGTAGGTCGATGGGCTTTCCCGACCTCCGTCCCACAGGCGCCAGGCCCCCGATGAGCGGGTAAACCCGCTGCTGGGAAAGCGAGAAGCCCCGTCTCTGCGCCGCTGACGCATCGCCGAACGGGGCTTCGGCCGCTCCGGGTTGCTGATCCGGCCACGCTGCACTCCCCTCGCCCGTGGCAGGAACGGTCCGCGCAGGCGGACATCGCGTTTTCCCAGCCGCGATTTCAATCGCCACGGCGCGGGCACGCCGGCACACTCCGAGGATCGAGTTCCGTCTCCCCAGCGGGTGAATGCGCGAGGGTGGGGGCCCTGTCGCCTCGCACCGAACCCGCGTATCCTGTCCGAAACATCCGATCCACAACTTCCCCTCGACGCCCCGGAACTCCGATGGCGAACGAATCC
>DASTVC010000698.1:0-7214 GCA_035759295.1 Longimicrobium sp.
GAACGCGCGGCAGCGGGCGCCGTCCATCCCTCCCGCCGAGCGCGCGCACACCGGCGCGGGCGTAAGGGTGTTCAGATCGCGCCACAGCGGCTCGCCCTGCACGAAGGCGTGCTGCAGCGACGTGCGCGCCATGGTCTTGAGCGCCGGATAGCCCAGGTTCTGGTCGCGCACCGCCTTGAGGTACTCCAGCGTCATCTCCGAGCGCGAAACCCCCTCGTCGTCCGTCGCCAGCGCCACGGGGACGCCGGCGGCCAGGTACGCGTGCAGCGGGTGCGCGGGGCCGCGAATCCCCAGGATGCCGTCGTTGCTGGTGAGCGCGATCTCCACCATCACCCCCTCGCGCGCCATCTGCGCCATCAGCTCCTGCGCGCTGTCCTCGTGCAGCACGTCCACCCCGTGGCCAATGCGGCGGGCGCCGGCCACGCGCACGGCCTCGCGGATGTGAAAGCGCAGCCCCTCGTCCGGCACCAGGCCCGGCGCCAGCTCGCCCGCGTGCAGGGTGACGCGCACGTCCGGGTATACGCCGCGCAGGTACCGGATCATCCGCATCTGCAGCGAGTAGTCGCGCATGGAGATGGCGCCGTCCTCCGGCTGCACCAGGTTAAGCCCCACCACCTTGCCGTCCGCGTCCGCCATCAGAAAGCCGAGCAGGATCTGCGCGAACGCCTGCTGCGGCGGGTTGCCGCGCGACACCTGGTACAGCCACCGCACCCCGATCTCGCACCCCGCCTGCGGCGTGCGCCCCGGCAGGCAGCCCAGCACCGTGTCGCGCCGCGCCTCTACGCTGTCCAGCCGCGCCGCCGCGGCCCGCGCCACGTCCCGCATCCCCAGCGCGAGCAGCGTGTCGCGCATCCGCCCGAAGTCGTCCACCCACCCGGCCCGGTCGCCCAGGGTGCGGGCGGCGCGGCGGTCCGGCGTCATCATCAGCTCCAGGTAGCGCACCCCGCCCATCGCCGCGCGGGTGGCGGCTTCGGCAAGGCCGTCGCCGGTGCGGCGGTCCGTGGAGTTGAAGTGGGCAAAGGTGCCGAAGAACTGGTCGTGGCCGCTGATGCGCGTGCTGTCCCAGTTGCGCATCGACATGGCGTCCACCAGCCGCGCGTACAGCACGGACGTGTCGGGGATCGCCGCGGCCGGCCGCAGCGTGTCCGCCGCCGTGCACGAGGTGGTGAGGATGGACAGCTGCCGGGTGTTCACGCACAGCCCGTCCTCGGCCGCCCAGCGCAGGTAGCTTTCCGCGTAGACGGCGCCGGACAGGTGGCTGTGCAGGTCGCCGCCCTTGGGCATCTCGCGGATGAAGATCTCCAGCTTGACGGAGTCGCCGCGGATGGCATCGAAGTAGCGCGCCGCCTGTTCCTCCGCGCCCCCCTGCGCCGACGCGGCCAGCGGAAGCAGCAGCAGGACGGCGATGGATGCGGCAAGGTGGCGCCGCGGGCGGGCGGCGAATCGGCTGGGATTCGGGGTCATGATGGAGATCGGGATCGGGATGGGGCTGGATGGTTGTGCCATCGCGGCAACCTAGTGCGGACGGGCTGGACGGGAAAGCCCGTTGTCCGGCGATGTGGCGTCAATTGTGAATGGAAGCGTAGATTGCCCGCGCCCGCCACCTTTGCCCGGATGGAACCATGAACCGAGTTGATGACGTGCGTCCGCGCATGGCCGCGCCTCACCGCACGCTGTCCGCGCTGCTGCTGGCGCTGCCGATGCTGGCGGGATGCCTCAACACCTACCGCACCGGCCCCGTGCCGGGCACGGACGAAAACCAGCAGGTGGAGATCCCGATCGGCCAGACGCGCACCTTCGACGAGGAGCGCCTGGCAATCGGCTTCGGGCGGGTGCTGGACGACTCGCGCTGCCCCACCGCCACGCAGTGCGTGACGGCCGGCAATGCGGAGGTGGGGCTGGTTCTGCAGGAGCGCGGCGAGGCAACGCGCATCGTGCAGCTCAACACCGCCCTCACTCCGCGCCGCGTGAGCCACGAAGGCTACATCGTCGAGGTGGTGGACCTGCGCCCCGTCCCCAGCGCCGGCGGCCCGCCGGACCCCGATAGCTACGTCGTCCGCCTGCGGGTTACGCGGGGGTAGGGAAGGTGGGCGGGACGACATCCAATCCCCCAGAAGCATTGATTTCCTGAGAGAGGCGCCGCTCCGCACCCTGCCTGCACGCTGAACGTGGGCGCCGACCGAAGGATCTCGCAAGCAGAACCGTGAGGCTGGCATCCACGCTCCGATCCCGGCCCTGCGTTGGGCAGGCGAGATCCTTCGGTCGCGCCAAGCGGTTGAGTGGATTCGAGTTCTGCGTGGCGCTCCCTCAGGAAATCAACGCTTTTCGCGCAGATGCTGACGTAGGGCACAAGCCCGGTGATCCGCTGCTCTAGCTGTTGAAGCCCCGCGCAGTTTGCGGGGCTTTCCGCAGTTGTTGCGGCGGATTTATCCGCTCCCCGCGCGGGACTCGCCCCATGCTCGACGCATTCCGTCACAAGAACCTTGACAGTGCGCGAGTCCTTCGGCATCTCTTCGCCCATTCCCGCACCACCGTCCCGCATCATCCCCCTCGGAGACTCCGCCATGGGCCGCAGCATCCTCGCCATCGTCGTCGGCTTCGTCCTGACCGGCGCGCTGAACGTGGGCACCAACACCGTCCTCTCCCGCGTGGCGCCGGAGCTGGTGACCCCGCCGGGCACGCCCAACAACAACACGACCGGGCTGCTGGTGATCTGCGCGTACGTGGCGCTTTTCGGCATTCTGGGATGCTACGTCACCGCGCGCCTGGCCCCGTCGCGCCCGCTGCTGCACGCGCTGATCATGGGCGGGATCGCGCTGGCGATGAGCATCGTCATGACGATCTCGGCGTGGAACGACGCGCCCGCGTGGTTCAACGTCTACAACCTGCTGGCGGTGATGCCGTACGCCTGGATCGGCGGCACCCTCCGCGAGCGCCAGGTAGGACGCCCCGGCCATGGGCGGCTGGCGCTGTCCTGATCGTAAGCCACCAGAAACGACGAAGCCGCGGACCCCGAGGGCCCGCGGCTTCGCTGCATCCACCGTCCGCGTCTACCTCACCTGCGAGAGCACCTGGTCGTACACCTCGCGCGAAAGCTGCTCGGCCAGGCGGCGCGACAGGTCCAGCATCAGGTTTGCGCGGGCGTCGTCGCGGCGGCTGGGGTCGAACAGGCGGCGGGCGTCGTCGTCCAGCAGCAACTGGCGCCAGTCGCCCGCGAATTCCGCCTCGCGATAGTCGCGGCTCGCCTCGGGCGCCACGTAGTCGCGCGTCACGATGCGCCGGTCATCCACGGACACCACGGCGTAGCGCACCCGCGTCCACCCCTCGCGGCGCCCGGAGCGCACCACGTACGCCGTGTCCGCGCCACTGCGGGTGCGCACGGCGCGGCGCTCGCGGGTGGGGTCCGGCTCCGTGACCGCCACGCTGTCCACCTCCAGCATCACCACCAAGTCGGCGCCGACGGCACGCCCCAGGCGCGCGGCCTCGGAGGTGTACCCCAGGTCGTCCAGGTCGAAGCGCCGGGCCTCGCGGCGCACCTCGCGCGGCTCGATGATCTCTACGAACGCCGGGGGACGAGCCCAGGCGCCGCCCTCCAGCTCGTTCTCCACGTCGCGCAGGAACGACGCGGGGAGCGTCCGCTCCGCCTGGCGCGACGCGGCGATCGGCAGAACCGCCACCCGCAGCGTCCCCTCGTCCAGCGCGTACTGCTGCGCCTCCACCAGCCGCTCCATGCCGGGAAACTGCCGGCCCAGCGAGTTGATGGCGCGCTCCGCCACCTGGTACGCGCCGCGGTGGCGCCCGGCGGCCGCCTCGCTGGCCATCCACCCGGAATACGTGTCCAGCCGCGCCTCGTCCACGGCGCGCCGCTGCTCGGGGGAGGGCTGCCAGCGGCCCACCCGCTCCAGCCGCCCCAGCGCGTCGGTGTAGCGCCCCGATTCCGCCAGCTGCGCACCGCCGTCGATGGAGGCGTCGATCGCCGCGTCCAGCACGGCGCGGCGGTGCTGCGCGTAGTCCGCCGGCACGGCCAGGTCCACGCGCACCGCCGCCACGTCGCGGCGAAACGCGTCCAGCTGCAGCAGCGTTTCCGCCGCGTCGGCGTGGTTGCCGGCGGCCGAGGCGGCGTCGGATTCCCTCAGGTACTGCTCCACGGCCAAGCGGCCGGTCTCTTCCAGGCGCGCGCGGGCGTCGGCCAGGCTGGGGTCGCGGCGCAGGGCGTCCACGTAGCGGCGCGCGGCGTCGGCGGGGCGGCCGCGCTCCTCGAGCTTGATGCCCTGCTCCAGGCGCTTGTTGGCCGACATGCACCCCGCGGCCATCGTCAGCGGCAGCAGCGCGGCCATCAGGCCGGCGCGGCGAAGGCGGATCTGGATTCTCATGGGAAGGATGAGCGAAATCGGTGGGAGAAAAACCCGTGTCAAAGTATCCCACCCCGCAGAAGGTGTCGAGATCCTTTGTTCCCGTGTTCCATCGCGGTCGATGCGGTCGATGCGATCGATACAGTCGATGCGATCGATAAGGTCGATTAATCCGCCTCCGCCCGCTTCTCCCATTCGGTGCGGGTGATTCGGTAGACGCGGACGGTGAAGGTGCGGAACTCCGCCATCTTCCAGAACGTCATCCCGTTCCGCTCCGCCACGTGGATGGATGCCGCGTTGTCGGGAAGGATGAGGGAGATGAGGAACGGCGCGTCCAGCGTGCGGAAGGCATGGTCGCGGATGGCGCGCGCCGCCTCCGTGGCGTAGCCGTGGCCCCAGAACCCCGGCGCCAGCGCGTACGCCACCTCCACGTGCCGCTCGCCGTCCACCTCCTGCGAAAGCAGCCCGCAGCGCCCCATCAACGCCCCGTCCTCCCGACGCTCCGTGGCCCACAGGCCAAAGCCGTGGCGCGCGTAGTACGCCGGCCAGGTCTCGCGCACCTTCTTCCAGTACTCCTCGCGGGGCGGGGGAGGGCCGCCGATGTACCGGTTCATCCGCGGGTCCTGGTACATCTCGAACAGCGCCCCGTGGTCTGCGTCCGTCAGCTCGCGCAGCAGCAGCCGCGGGGTCTGGATGATGGTCATCTCGCCCATGAAAGAAGTGAGTGGGATTCAGTAATGGCGCGGGCTGTCGCGTTCCGCCGCGCGCCGTTATCGTTCGACGTACGCGCCCCCGCGCGCGAGCGTTTCCACGAAAGAAGAGCCTGATGGACGAGTCGATCGATCCCCGCTGGGAGCTGGCCAACGCGGTCACGCACGGAGCCGGCGTGGTGGCCGCGCTGGCCGGCGCCGCGGTGCTCATCGTGGCCGCGTCCATGTACGGCGGCACGATGGAGATCGTGAGCAGCGCCGTCTTCAGCGCGACGATGGTGCTGCTGTACACCGCGTCGACGCTGTACCACGCGGCCAGGCGGCCGGAGATCAAGGCCCGGCTCAAGGTGTTCGACCACTGCGCCATCTACGTGCTCATCGCCGGCAGCTACACGCCCTTCACGCTCATCGGCCTGCGCGGCGGGTGGGGATGGAGCCTGTTCGGCGTGGCGTGGGGGCTGGCGGTGGCGGGGGTGATCTTCAAGCTCTTCTTCACCGGCCGCTTTCCCCGCGTCTCCACCGCCATCTACGTGGGGATGGGGTGGATGGCCATCGTGGCCATCAATCCCATGCTGGAGCGGCTGTCCGTGGCCACGCTGGCGTGGCTGGTGGCGGGCGGCCTGGCGTACACCGCGGGGACCGCCTTCTACCTCAACCGCCGCCCGTACGCGCACGCCGTGTGGCACCTGTTCGTGCTGGCCGGCAGCGTGTGCCACTTTGCCGCCGTGATGACGCAGGTACTGCCGCCCGGCCCCACGTGACCGCCTGAGGCGAAGGGAACGCCGACGCATGATCCCCTACCGAATCCGCCCGCGAGGACCTCCCTCGCGGGCGGATTCGCGTTATCCCTCCCCGAACCCGCCACAGGTGGTCTCGCATGGCGACTCGGGACAACCGTTGACCCAAATATCGGAATGGAGTATAATGTCCGACAGCAGAAAGAAGCTGGAGTGGGTTGGGGCCGCGCGTGCGGAGTTGCAGGCGTTTCCGCCCCTGGCGCGACGCCGGGCCGGAATGAACCTCGACCTGGTTCAGGCTGGGCTGGAGCCGGACGACTGGAAGCCGATGGGGAGTGTGGGGCCGGGTGTTCGCGAAATCCGGGTCCGCTCCTTCGACGGCGGCGCCACCCAGCACCGCGTGGTCTACGTCGCCAGGTTTCCCGAAGCGGTCTACGTGCTGCACGCGTTCGAGAAGAAAACCGAGCAGACCCCGCTGCACAATCTCAGGCTGGCGGCTGCCCGGTACCGTCAGCTGGTCGCGAAGCGGGATTTGGCGGACCAACCGTGGAGAGGACGATGAAGATCAAAGAGGCAGAACCCGTCGAGGCCAACCTTATCGAGCACGTCACGCCCGCTGATGGAAACATCTTCGCGGACCTCGGCTTTCCGCCGGAAGAAGCAGAGAACCTGAAGGTCCGCTCCTCGCTGATGATCGAGATCATCCGCATGGTTCGCGAACGCGGGGTGAAGCAGAGGCAGGCGGCCGAGTTGTTCGGAGTCTCGCAGCCGCGCATCAGTGAGCTGATGCACTGCAGGATCGACGAGTTCTCGATCGATTCGCTCATCAACATGTTGGCACACGCGGGGATGACGGTGGACGTTTCGATCCGGAACGCCGCGTAGCTTCCGCGAAAGGCTCCCGATCCACAGGCCGGATCGGGAGCCTGATCTGCTACATCTCCGCTGTGCACAAACACTTCCGTCATTCGGGCAATTGCAGTACATTTGAGCCCGCGGTCCCCCCACGGCCCCGCCCCTCCTTTCAGCACCGAGGTTCTCCCGTGGCATTTCAGCTGTTTGCACGCCGCCCGCTCGGGGCGCTTTTCGCGCTGTCGCTGCTGGCCGCCTGCTCCGACGCGCTGCCCTCCGGGCCGAGCGTGCCGGGGCTTCCGGCGCCGCCCGACGATGCGCTTGCCGTGCTGAGCTGCACGGCCCAGGTAAGCCCGGCGGCCGTGACGTGCGCGCCGGCCACCCCCGCCACCGGTGGGGGACAGGCCAGCATCTTTGGCGGCCAGGGCGTGAACGTGCGCCTTACGGCCAGCAACTTCGCCAACGCCGGCGGCATCTACTCCTTTGACGTGACCGTGCAGAACCTGCTGCCGAACCCCATCGGCGCGGCGGATCCGGGCACCGTTTCGGGAGTGGACGTGTTC
>DASTVC010000699.1:0-2168 GCA_035759295.1 Longimicrobium sp.
ACTCGTACTCGCCGGCGCGCGGAAAGATGAGGTTGTCGATGGGGATTGCCATCTGCGTGCGGGCCGGGCGGTGGACGGCGTACTGGTCCTCCACCTGGGTCTGCGCGTTGATGGTGAGCACGGGCCCGCGGTCCGGGTCCAGCAGGTTTACGGCGAAGTCGATGGCGCCGCGCTCGCTGGCGTCCCACTCGATGGTGGTCACCAGCGTGAGCCGCTCCTGCTGCGCCGGAAAGCCGCGCGCGTACAGCTCGTGAAAGATGCCGTGCACGTCCATGCGCCCATCGTTGCGCAGCTGTGCGTCTTCGGCGATGACGGAGTAGAGGACCTTCACTGTATCGTCCGGATCTCGTAGTAGAAAAGTGCGTCAGTGCGTGAGTGCGGGAGTGCGGGAGTAACGGCGGATCAGATCACTTCCGCACTCACGCACGAACGCACTCACGCACTTCCGAGTCTCACCCGCACCGCTTCCGCGTGGCCGAACAGGCCTTCGGATTCGGCCAGGCGGATTACGTCGTCCGCGTCGCAGCGCAGGCGGGCGGCGGAGAGGCCGATCAGGCTGGTGCGCTTGACGAAGTCGTACACCCCCAGCGGGCTGGCGAACCGCGCCGTGCCGCCCGTGGGCAGCACGTGGTTGGGCCCCGCGAAGTAGTCGCCCATCGGCTCCGGGCTGTTCGCGCCCAGAAAGATCGCCCCCGCGTTGCGGATGCGCCCCGCCAGCAGCAGCGGCTCCGCCACCAGCAGCTCCAGGTGCTCCGGCGCGCGCAGGTCCGCGACGGCGGCCGCATCCTCCAGCGAATCGACCAGGATGATGGCGCCGTTCGCCTCCAGCGCGGCGCGGGCCACGTCGCGCCGCGGGTTGCGCTCCAGCAGGCGGTCGATCTCGCCCGGCACGCGCGCGGCCAGCTCCGGCGACGTCGTCACCAGCCAGGCGATGGCGTCGGGATCGTGCTCCGCCTGGCCGATCAGGTCCGCGGCCACGTGCACGGCGTCGGCCGCATCGTCCGCGATCACCAGGATCTCGGAGGGACCGGCGACCATGTCGATGTCGACGGCGCCGAACACCTGGCGCTTGGCCTCGGCGACCCACTTGTTGCCGGGGCCCACGATCTTGTCCACGCGGCCGATGGTCTCCGTGCCGTACGCCAGCACCCCCACCGCCTGCGCCCCGCCGATCCGCAGCACCTCCGTAACCCCCGCCACGTGCGCGGCGGCCAGCACCACGGGCAGCACCTCGCCGCCGGGCGTGGGCGTCACCATCGCGATCTCGTCCACGCCGGCCACGGCGGCGGGGATGGCGTTCATCAGCACGGACGATGGATACGCCGCGCGGCCGCCGGGAACGTAGATCCCCACGCGCCGCAGCGGCGCCACGCGCTGCCCCAGGATGGTGCCGTCGAGGTGGATGTCGAGGAATCCGTGCTCGCGCTGCCGCTCGTGAAAGCGGCGGATGTTCTCTGCCGCGCGCCGCAGCGAATCGAGCAGCGCCGGATCGACGGACGCCGCCGCCTGCGCCAGCGCATCCGCGCCGATGCGCAGCCCCGCCGCGCCGCCCGCGTCGAAGCCGTCGAAGCGCGCCGTGTACTCCAGCAGCGCCGCGTCCCCGCGCGCCGCCACGCCGCGCAGGATGCCGGCGACCGCGTCGCGCAGCGCCGGATCGTCCGTAGAAGCAGCCGCCGCCATCTCCCGCAGCTCGCGGAAGGGCGGCGCAACGCGCAGGGTCCTGATATCAGGCACTTCGTCAGTTCAGAATCAAGGTGATTCAGGCCGTCCACCTTCCGGGATGGGAAGGTAGCGCCGGCCCCGTCCCGGGGCGGTTGAAACCGCGGCTACAAAGTCACAAAGTCCACCTGCGTGGACTCGGCGGCCCGGCCGTGTGCGGCGTCCCACGCACCGGCGCGTCCGCAACCGGGCATCTCGCCGAGAGAGTCGCCAGCCCTGGCGCGCAACACGCGCCCCACAGTCCGCGAAGGCGGACTTTGCGTTTTTCCAGCGGCGAATTCATTCGCTCCTGGTGCGGACTCGGCGTCGCGGCCGTGTACGCCGTCCCACGCACCGAACGCCTACGCGACCACAATCATCCGCACTCCCGCACTCCCGCACTCCCGCACTCCCGCACTCCCGCACTCACGCACTTCCGCACTAACGCACTTCGTTTCGCTCCAGCGCAT
>DASTVC010000700.1:0-2073 GCA_035759295.1 Longimicrobium sp.
GCAAGGCCGCCCGCCGCATCGCCAGCGGCGGCACCGACCAGGTGAACGTGGAGCTGGAGACCATCAAGGACTTCCTGGGGCGCAGCAAGGTGCACCCGGAGCGGGCCGGCGCCGAAGACATCGTGGGCGTGGCGACGGGGATGTACTACACGCCCGTGGGCGGTGACATCATGTTCATCGAGGTGAGCGCGCAGCAGCGCACGCCGGTGCCCGCCGTGGCGGGCGAGCCGGAGCAGGCCCAGCCGGGCTTCGGCAACCTGGTGCTCACCGGGCAGCTGGGCGACGTGATGAAGGAGTCGGCGCGCGCCGCGCTGACGTACGCACGCGCCAACGCCGCCCGCTACGGCATCGACCCGCGCAAGGCGTGGGGGTCGGAGCTGCACATCCACGTGCCGGCGGGCGCCATCCCCAAGGACGGTCCTTCCGCCGGTGTGGCGATGACGACGGCGCTGGTCTCGGCGCTCAGCGGCAACGCGGTGCGCAACGACGTGGCCATGACGGGCGAGGTCACGCTCACGGGCCGGGTGCTGCCCATCGGCGGCGTGAAGGAAAAGCTGCTGGGCGCGCACCGGGCGGGGATCCGGGCCATCATTCTCCCCAAGGAGAACGAGGCGGACCTGGACGACCTGCCGCAGGACGTGCTGGACCAGATGGAGGTGCACCCGGTGGAGTCCATCGACCAGGCGCTTTCCATCGCCCTGCGCGGCGCGTCGATGAGCGAGGGGCGGCTGCGCTTTCCCGAGCTTCCGTTGACGCCCGGCGCCGGCGGCCGCGGCCTGGAGGGTGAGGCCCGGCTGCACGGGGCGCGCTGAGGGAATAGGGAACAGGGAATAGGGAATAGGGAATAGGGAATAGGGAATAGCCTGCAAGGGCTCCCCTGGACGACGGCCCCCGGAGGATCATCCTCCGGGGGCCGTTTTCGTTGGATACGCAGGAGCGGCTGAAGCCGCCGCTACGACAGCGGAATGCCCCGCAAACTGCGCGGGGCTTCAACTACGGCGGTCGCGCGGCACGAACTGTTTCGCTGGCACGGACCCGTCCGCGCAGGCGGACATCGCGTTGTCCCAGCCGCGAATTCATTCGCCCCGGCTGTGCGCTTCCGCACCACCCTCCCACACCACACCACACCACACCACACTGTCATTCCGAAGGAGCGCCGCGCGATCCTGTCCGCATCCACCAGGCCCGGCGCGCGACTGAGGAATCTACCGTCGGATGCTCGTGATCCGCCGTCGTGCCGCCCGACCGGCGGATGCGGCTGCCGACGCCTCGCAGCCGGCTTTTGTCGGGCGGATGCGTGGGCCTCAGCTGTGGTGCGGGCTGCCGCGTCCTGGTTCGAGGACACCGACGGTAGATTCTTCGGCCCTGCGACCAGCCGCGAGGGGCAGAATCGGCGCTGCCGGGCCTCAGAATGACAGCGCGGCCCGCGTTCGACCACGCCGCTGCGACGCCGCAAGGTCCGACGCCGCAAACGCGAGTCGAAGCCGCCCCGGCCGCGGTCGCAGAGAGTTCCGGAAGCATCCTTCCGGCGACCCGCGGAAATGCGCATCTCGTTTTATTTCATCGACTTATCCGTAGTTTCTAATCAATATCTCACACATTGATGCGGCGCCTATGACGGAGTGCATGGTTCAGTTGCAATCCGCATGGCACCTGTGCAATCTGCATTCGGGGCGTGTCCACATGACCTAGCTAAGTCGTGATTCTTGACAGCGGTACGCATCTTCCATTACTCTGCTTTTACCGCTCTCGCAGACTCGTTCGTGTTTTCAATCACGACAACGCAGGTCCTATGCACTTACCCGCCTTGCTGGGGCTGGCGGCGTTTCTCCATGCCGCACCCACCGACAGCACAGAGCCGCGCGGCACCCCGCCCCGCGTGCCCACCCACGAACTGTCCTCGGCCGCCGCGGCCGGGCTGAGCGCCACGGCCCTGCAGCGCGCCGAAGACGCGGTGCTCGACGAGATCAGCCGCGGCTCGTTTCCGGGCGCGTCGCTGGCCGTGGGGCGCTGGGGATACGTGGTGCTGGAGCAGGGGATGGGGCGCGTGGGCGCCGGCGGCGGCGAGGTGGA
>DASTVC010000701.1:0-8529 GCA_035759295.1 Longimicrobium sp.
AGACGCGGTTGCGCATGCGCCGCAGCTCCGCCGTCAGCACCGCCACCACGCCGAACACCGCCAGCCGCGCCGCCGCGTTCCAGTACGGGATGAGCGGGTGGGAATACGGGTGGCCGGAAAACACGTCCGCGGCCAGCCACGCCACCGCGCCCAGGCCGGACACCGCCAGCCCCGCCCAGCGCCCCGCGTGCCACCCGGCCAGAGCCGCCGGCACCAGGTACAGCGGCATCACCGTGATCTCGTAGCCGGTGGCGCCGTCCAGCGCGCTGATGGCCCCCATAAGCAGCACGGCTTCGGTAACGGCGCGCGCGGGGGAGCGGCTGCGCTCCTTACGTCCGCTCTTCATCGGTGCATCCGGTCCGGCGGGAGGGTGGGTGGGAAGACTGCGGGGGAGCAACGAAAATCCGCTTCTCGAGAAGATACGTCCGGACGCGCAGGAGTCGAGAATCTTCTTGCGCGCCGGGTCATACGGAATCCGGAAATCGAGCACCAATCAAGCGGACGGTGTCATTCTGAGAGAGGCGCGCGCTCCGTCCCTCCCAGTCGCCCCCTTGCCCGTGCGCCGACCGAAGAATCTCCACGATGGGCGCACGGTCCTCTCGGCTACGTCGGCCTCGGCGCGAGAGGCCCCCGTTCCCGATAAAGATTCTTCGGTCGGCGCACGGGCCCTGGAGCGTAAAGACGGTTTTTGCGCGGCGCCTTCCTCAGAATGACAGCGATCTTCTGGATGCGGTCTTTCTGCGGATTCGGTCTCAGAGCATCCCGCGGCGCTTGACGTCCAGGTACCGGTTCACCACGGCGGGGACGGCGTCGCCGGGACGGGTGTCGGCGACCAGCACGCCGGCGCGCTGCATCGCGGCCAGGGCGGCGGCGCGGGCCTGCAGCAGCTCTTCGGCGGCGGCGCGGCGGTAGACGGTGGCCTCGTCCGTCGCGGTCTGCGCGGCGGCGGCTTCCAGGTCCGGGTTGCGGATGGCGACGGCCAGCGGCAGGTGCCGGTCCGCCGCGCGGCTCAGCTGCGATACAACGGCGGCGCTGGCCAGCGGGTCGATGAGGTCCGTGAACAGCACCAGCAGCGACCGCTTGCGCACCTGCTTGGACAGATAGGTGAACGCGGCGGGATAGTTGGGCTCCACCATCCGCGCGTGCACCTCGCCCAGCGCCTCGGCCAGGCGCGACACGGAGTTGCGCGCGGGGGGGATGAACGCCTCCACCTTGTCGCTGAAGACCAGGAGTCCCACGGCGTCGTCGTGCACGCGGGCCACGTCGGCCAGCAGCAGGGCGGCCGTGAGGGCGTAGTCCAGCCGCTCGCGCTCGTCCACCTTCTGCGTCATCAGCCGGCCGGCGTCGATGACGATGACCACGTTCTGCCGCCGCTCCAGCTCGAACTGGCGCACGATCAGGTTGCCGCGGCGCGCGCTGGCCTTCCAGTCCACCGTACGGGGGTCGTCGCCGCGCACGTACTCGCGCAGGCTCTCGAACGAGCCGCCCTCGCCGCGCTGGCGCACGGCGCGAAAGCCGGCCTCGCGCAGGCGGTTGCGCAGCCCCAGCAGGCGGTAGCGCTTCACCTCCAGGATGCCGGGGACCACGCGGACCGCGTCCCGCCGCTCCACCCGCCGCTGCCGCCACGCCAGCCCCAACGGCCCGGCGACGCGCAGGTGCAGGTCGCCGAACTCCCCGTCCCCCCGGCGCACCGTCGTCACCGTGTAGGCCACGCGCTCTTCCCGCCGCGCGGGGATCCACACGTCCGCCACGTCGTCGCCCACGCGCGCCAGGAGGGGCGGCAGGTCGTCCGTCACCCGCGCGCGCACCCGGCGCGAGGTGCGGTTGTCGACGCGGATCTCCACCTCCGCCCGCGCGCCCAGCGAGATGCGCGCGGGGGCGCGGCGCGTCATCCCCAGCCGCTCCGCCGGGGGGACGGCGAGCGCGTCCGCAAGCAGGAGGACGACCAGCACCACGTCCACCCCCAGCGCCACCGCGGGGCTGAGGAGAAAGAGGGGCGCGGCCGCGGCCAGCAGGAGCAGCCAGCGGACGGAGGGGATCAGGCTCACGCCGCGCCGCGCGGGGCGGGAATGGTGTTCAGCAGGCCGGCCAGCCGCTCGTCCACCGTCTGCCCCTCCACCTCCGCCTCGGGCGTAAGCACCACCCGGTGGCGCAGCACGGGGAGCGCCAGGGCCTTTACGTCGTCCGGCGTCACGAAGTCGCGGCCGGAGAGAAAGGCCTCCGCGCGGGAGGCCAGGAAGAGCGCCACCCCCGCCCGCGGCGACGCGCCCAGCGCCAGGCTGGGCTCCTCGCGCGTCGCCCGGACGATGCGCGTGACGTAGTCGCGCACGATGGGCTCCACGTGGACGGTCGACACGGCCTGGCGGAGCTGGATGATCTCCCCGCCGCCCAGGATGGGCTTGATGCCGTACGTGTCCGCCCGGTCGGCGCTGAAGCCGTCCACGTAGCGGTCCAGGATGGCGCGCTCCGCCTCAGCCCCAGGATAACCGATGACGATCTTGAGGAGAAAGCGGTCCAGCTGCGCCTCCGGCAGCGGATACGTCCCCTCGTACTCCACCGGGTTCTGCGAGGCGAAGACGGTAAAGCCGGCGGGGAGCGGACGCGTCTGCCCGTCCGTGGTGATCTGCCGCTCCTGCATGGCCTCCAGCAGCGCGGCCTGCGTCTTGGCGGGGGCGCGGTTGATCTCATCCGCCAGCAGCAGGTCCGTAAAGAGCGGGCCGGCGTGGAAGGAGAAGTCGCGCTTGAGCTCGTCCAGCACGTTCACGCCGATCAGGTCCGTGGGCATCAGGTCCGGCGTGAACTGCACGCGGCCAAAGCGCAGGTCCAGCGCCATGGACAGCGCGCGGATGGACAGCGTCTTGGCGGTTCCCGGCACCCCCTCAAGCAGGGCGTGGCCGCCGGCCAGCAGGGCGATCATCATCTGCCGGAGCATCTCCTCCTGCCCCAGCACCACCCCCGCCAGCTCGTCCAGCACCCGGTGCGCGCGGTCGCCCGCCACGCCATCCTGCGTCATCATGCTCATCTATCGCCGTACCTCGTCCAGTAGCCGGTCCACGCCGCGGGTGAGCGCCACCAGGTCGCCCGACTGCCCGCGCTTCCATTCCTTCTCCAGCTCCGCCGCCGCGTCGCGCCCCACGGGGCTCTGCCGCGCCAGCCGCTCCAGCATCTCGTTCCCCGTCCGCTCGTCGGGCGGGGCGCGCCGCCCCAGCCGCCGCGCCATCCCCGCCAGCAGCAGCCGCCGCACCGTCCTGCGCGCGCCCGCCTGCCGGTACGCCCCGGCCAGCGCCTCCACGTGCTCCAGCGGCGAGCGGCGCCGCAGGGGCGGCGGCTGCAGCGGCGCGCCGAACCGCCGTCCGCCCGCCCACATCAGCAGCAGCGCCGCCGCAAGCAGCTGGATCGCCACGGGCCCGGTGACGAAGCGGCGGATCATCATCATCGTCCCCGCCAGCAGGCTGCCGTCGCCGGTAAAGCCCTGGTGGTACTCGTCGAACCAGATGGTGTCGCGGCTCTCCGCCAGCGACCTGGCCAGCAGGTGCGCCGCGCCGCTCTCCTTCAGCCTGCCGTTCCGCAGCGGCTGCGCGTCGGAAAGGGCGATCACCCGCCCCTTTCCCAGCCGCCAGGTAACGGCGACGGGCAGGCTGTCCACCACCAGCAGCGTCTCCACCCCCGGGCGGCGCAGCACGGGCGAGCTCGCCGAGAAGCCGCGGCGGAACCCGTCCACCGGCCCGGTCCCCGCCGTCCAGGGGTGGGGGCGGGGCGCGGCGTCGCGGTCCTGGCCCGTCAGCGGGTTCACCCCGGAAAGAAGGACGGGGTGCAGCCCCAGTGTGTCGTACATGTCGCCGCCGTAGTCGTACGAGGCGGCGACGAACAGCAGGGTGCCGCCGCGGTGCACGTGCTCGGCGACGACCGCAACCTCGTCCGCCGACAGCCCTTCGATGGGGGCGACGATGGCCAGGGTGCCGCGCAGCGAGTCCGCGTCCAGCAGCGGCTCCCTGCGGCGGGCGACGGGGACGTGCAGCTCCTGCAGCGTCCAGTACAGCGCCGCCAGCCCGCCTTCGGAGCGGACGAAGGTGGAGGCGCGCGGGTCGCCGCTGTCGTCGCGGGAGGCCTGGCGTCCGGCCAGCGCGGAGAGGGCGACGATGATGGCCAGCAGCAGCACCACCAGCCAGGTGTCGCGCCGGGTCATGGCTCCCCCGCCCCGGAGGCCGCCGTGCGCAGCCGCTCGTACCCCTCGCCGTCCAGCGTCCGCCCGCCGAAGACGGCGGGCTCGAAGCCGCGGAGGAACGCGGTGAGCGCACCCGCGGCGCGCGGGTCGCGGCGCGCCTCGCGGCGGTAGTCGCCCGGCGTCTTGGCGGGGTCGTAGCGCACGGCGCCCGCCGCCTCCAGCCGCAGGAGCAGCGCCTGGTACAGCGCCACGGCGGCCTCGCGGTAGCGCCCCGCGCCGGCGGCGCGGCGGGCCTCGTCCTCCCACTCGGCGGCGCTGCGGGCGCGGGCGTTGGGGGCGGCGGACCGGCCGACGGCGGCGGGGGCGATGGATCCGCGCTCCTCCATCCGCAGCAGCGTGCTCCACAGCAGGTAGCCCAGGATGGCCAGCCCCGCCGCCACCAGGACGGCGATCATCAGCCAGTACAGCACCGGGCTCTCGCTGCGCAGGTCGCCCAGCCCGCCCAGCCAGTGGCCGATGCGCATCCAGAAGTCCCGCCACCACGCCCGCACGCCGTCCAGCGCGCCCGGCTCGCGGGGCTTGAGCTCCGGCCGCGCGTAGGTGCGGCGCAGCGCCTCGTCCACCTGCGCGGCGGTAGGGATGCCGGCCTGCATCATGGCGGCGACAGCGGAGGCAGCCCCGCGACCAGAAAGGCGCGAAGGTACATCCGGTACAGCCGGAAGGCGCCGTCCAGGATCTCGCCCGTGTCCAGTGGGCGAAGGTGCGGGAGCATCGACAGGATTGATCGGGAAGGCCGGGCCCGCGCGGCGGCCGCGCGGGCGATGGGGAACGAAAAGCTATGCGGGAAGCGCGCGCGGGTCAAACCGTACGTGTGTTTCGCTCACGCGCCGGAGGCCGGTGCGGATGGATCCACGGCGCCGAACACCTCGACGGCCATGCCGCGGAGGGCGTGCGGCGTGCGCGCGGAGGCGAAGAACCCGGCGCGCAGCCGCTCCAGCACGCCCGCGCTCACCGGAGCACGCGGCCTGGCGATCCCGCCGGCAACCAGCTCGCCCAGCCGCTCGTCCGTCCAGCGCTGCACGGCGCCGTACGCCACCGCCGTCTCGTGCTGAAGGAACGGGTGCTCGCCGCCGTGCAGGATGCAACTGCGGTCGGAGTGCGGGCGCAGCGTCGTCAGGTAGACGGCGAGATACGCCTGGGCCCCGCCCGCCGGGCCCCAGAGAATGACCCACAGGTGCGGCACCTCGCCGGTGCCGCGTGTGAGCAGAAACGTGTCCCCCGCCCGAGCCGGCACCGCGCCTCAGCCGAACAGCGCCTGCGCGTGGGCCAGCTCTTCCCACTCCGCCTCGAGCTCCGCGATCGCCTCCTCCGCCCACCCCTCGGCGCGAAGGATGTCGGCGGGGTCGATGGGGAGGGAGGAACCGCGAGGGTCCGTCCACTCGGGCAGGTCGTGGGTCAGGTCCACCAGCTTCCAGCGCGGCAGGTGCCCGTACTGCTGGAATACCTCGTCGATCAGCGCCTCTTCCGCAGGAGAAAGCTGGTCGCCCGGCACGCTGTCGGGATAGCGGAGGCTGACGGCGTGGTTGGACTTGGGGGTGATGTGCCGGTCCCAGTAGCCGCCGCGGTAGAACTCGCCCGAGTTGATGCGGTCCAACGTGGCGCTGAGCACCGGTCCGTGCGGCAGCGAAGCGTACGCGTCGTAGGTGAGCGGTAGGCCCAGCCGAGTGAGCGACGCCCGCTCCACCAGGTACAGCAGCTTGATGAGCTTCATGTGGCTCATCCGCCCGCCGCGCAGCTTGAGCAGCCGCGCGGCGGCCTGCGTGGCCTTGTCTTCGCGGAACCGGTAGTGCGTGCGCTGCATCATCCTGTCGCTTCCCCGCGGCCGGACACCGGAGCAATACGGACACTCAATCTATCCGAAGACAGGCCGAATATCAACGTCCGACCTTAGCAGCACGCCCTGCGGATCAGTCGCCGGCGACGGCGAGGGAGTCGGTCATCATCTGCACGTCCAGGGCTTCGGTGCGCACGCGGCGGTCGAAGTACAGGAGCACGATCACCGAGGCCAGGAACGGCGTGGTGAGAATGCCCACGCCCGTGCCCAGCAGCTGCTGGGTGATGAACTGGCCGGCGGTGGGGACCTTTTCGGGGTTCATCATCTGGGCCAGGCCGCCCGTGAGCGCCATCACCGCCATCATCGGCAGGTAGGAGATCAGCATGGCGACCGTCATCACACCCGCCACCCTGCCCAGCGCGCTGCGGGCCAGGGTGAACGAGCGCTCCAGGGCCTCGATGGGCCCGGCCCCCTCGACCACGATGGCCGGGACCACGGCGAACAGCACCGCGAACGCGGCAAAGAAGAACGCGAAGTATCCCAGCACCACCAGCACCATTCCCACGATCCCCACTACCGCGCCCAGGGCGCTGAACACGAGCATGACGAGCGACAGCACGATGACCACGCCGATGCCCGCCAGCATCAACCCCAACCCCCCCAGCAGCAACGCGCCCAGCAGCGGCAGAACGGCCCGGGCCCCGGCGCGAAAGCCGTCGGGGACGGAGGTGGGCTGGCCCGTGTACGCCTGCGCCGCCTCGCGGGTGAGCGCCGGCCACATCACCAGCGTGGCGATCATGCCGACGAGCATCATCAGCCCCAGCCCGCCCATCATCTCCGCGAACATCGCCGAGGGGTCGGAGCTGGTCATGGCCGCGACGTAGCCGCCGCCCAGCATCACGAATCCCAGCGCGATGGCCAGGGTGGGGATGAGCGCGGTGACGATGAAGGTGGCGAAGTTGCGCCGGTACAGCGTAAAGGCGCCGTCCAGGATCTCGCCGAGCGCAAGGGGACGGAGGATGGGGTGCGCCATGCGCGGCTCCTTCGATTGGATCGGATGGGGGAGGATGTGTCGCGGGCCCGGAGGGGTGGGCCCGTCCCGCTGGAGACACAAAGGGTAGGCCCGGGCGCGCGCGCCGTCAACTGATTACGCTTCCGCCGCCCTCAGTGGGTTGTCACCCGCGACCGAAGTGCCGGCTTCGTGAGCGGTTGCCAGACCTTCACCCGAAGCGTTGACTTCCTGAGGGAGCGCCGCACGGAAACTGATGATACGCAGCCATTTGCGCGTGACCGAAGGACCTCCCCTCCGCCGCCGCGGGGCCAGCCGTCGACCGTCGATGCCGGCCCCGTGGTGATGCCGGCAAGATCCTTCGGTCGGCGCCAGACAGCATCGTGGAAGCAGGGTATGACGCGGCGCCTCCCTCAGGAAGTCAACACTGTGGGCGGCTTAGCGTACCGCTGACAAGTCGAAGGGCCCGTGGGTCGGCGGCTCGACGAACGGCTACGAGCGGGTTCGAGTAGATTTCTCAGTCGGCGCCAGAGCGTCGGGCGGCAGACGGTTTGGCGCGGCGCCTCCTTCGAAATGACAGGATGCGGTGGGCGGGACTTCGACGGATCGGCGCGTGGAATCGAAGAAAGCCGACGTGGAGGGTTCGGCCACACTCTTTCAGCGCAGTCGCACGGGGACGGGGGCGGAGGCGCCGTCGGGGATGGTGCGGTGGCGCTCGTCGGACCAGGCCAGGCGCAGGGTGGCGGTGTCGCCGTGCAGACGGTGCAGCTTCCACCGGTAGCGGGTGCCGCCCGCCGGCTGAAGCTCCGTCACCGTCGCCATCACCTCCGTCCCCCCGGCGAACAGGTGCAGGTGGCGCCCGCCCGCGGTCCATCCCGTGGGCCCCAGCGCCAGCTCGGTACCCGCGTCCAGTTCCAGCACCATCGGCTGGACGACGGTCGCGCCGGGCGCGGGGCTCAGGATGGCGAGCGTGGGGATGGATGACCGTGCGGGGCCGGCGCCGGTGTCGGACCCGCCCGGCAGAAGCGAGCGGACGAGGAAGACGAGTCCCAGGAGGAGGAGCACGCCCCCGATCACCCCGAACACCCGGTCCGATGCCAGCCGCTCGCGCGGCTCCGTCCCCTGCTCCGCCGCCATCCCGTTCTCCCGTCTATGGTTGCATGCGTCCCCAGTGGCGTGGAAGATGCGCGTCCAGCCGCCGCCGCGCGAGGGGGCGCGGTTGCCCAGGTTAGGGGGAGGGGCTATTTTCCATCCCATGCGCTCGCTGATCTCGCTGCTTCTGCTGGCCTGCTTCGCCTGGACCCAGGCGAGGGTGGCCGACTGCCCGATGGCCCCCGCGCCGTCCGGGCAGGCGGAGCACGCCGACGCGTCCGCATCTCCCCACCACGGCCACCACGCCCCCGCGCCGGCCCCGGCCGGATCGCGGGACGATCAGCGCCATCCGCCCTCGCCCGCGCAGCACCTGGCGAACGGATGCGGCGTGCTGATGGCGTGCGGCACGGCCGCCGCGCCGACGCTGGC
>DASTVC010000702.1:0-24284 GCA_035759295.1 Longimicrobium sp.
CGCTCCGGACAGAGATCCTTCGGTCGGCGCACGGGCTGGTACGCGATTCCGCGGGTGTCGAGCGGGCGCCTCGCTCAGGATGACACGTGGGGGCAGAATGCCTGAACCCCAACCGGAACGATGCTCGGCAACCCGGTATCAGGGCTCTACCCGCCGCACGGTGATGGGGCGGCGGGCGGTGGCGGGGGGCATGCCCGGGGCGGTGACGGTCACCTCCAGCGTGTAGTCGCCGGGGCGCAGGTCGGGGGGGATGCCCACGGCCAGCGAGCGGCCGACGACCGGGCCTGCCTCCACCCCCTCGCTCCACCCCATCCGCACCGTCCGCGCGCCCTTCACGATCCCCACGGCCTCCAGGCGCCTGCGCCCCCACACGGCGCGCGAGGGGATCAGGCCCACGCGCACCTGCACGGAATCGCTCTCCTCCACGTCGTACATCTCCCAGAACACCCCCACGCGCTCCCCCGGCGCCAGGATGGCCGATCCGCGCGCGATGCGGGCCGCTTCCATCACCTCCACCGGCCGCGCGTCAGGGTGGGCAAGGAGGAGCAGGTCCGAGACGCGCGCATCCGCATCCCACGCCACCGCCTGCCGCCGCCGGGCGACCGCGCGGGTGGAATCCTCCCGCAGCTCCAGGCTGATGACGGTGTTGGTCGCGGGAAGCTCCACGTACATCGCGCCGCTGGCCGCGTTGGGCTGCCAGGGCGACTCCGAGCGGCGGCCGCCCGCGTCGTCCATGGCCACCAGCGCGGCACGCAGGCGCGGGTCCGCGGGAAGGCTGTCTTCGGGGAGCGCATAGCCGGCCACCAGCAGCGCGCCCGTCCGTCTCGGAAAGACGGCCAGCTGGTGCGGCAGCATCATGATGTGCCGCGCGTACTCCGGCGCGTAGCGGGTGGTGGTGGGCTGCGATTCGGAGAGCGGCCACTCGTCGCCGCGCAGCAGGGTGGGGTCGCGCACGGTCTCCAGCGGCGGGATGAACTCCCAGGTGCGCGGCTCGTTGTAGCCCACGGCGGTGGACGACTGCGTGCTGGTGTAGAAGATGGGCTCCGAGCGCTCCCACGCGGTGAACCAGCCGTAGCGCAGCACGATCTCCGTAAGGTCGTCGCCCCAGCGCGTAAGGTCCACCTGCCGCGCGCGCTGCTGGATGCGGTCCATGGTCCACCGCGCAAAGTGCTCCGTACGCCGGTCGTTCCCCGGCTCGGACCAGAGCGGGTCGGCCAGCCACCACATTCGCCGCAGCAGCCGCGCCCGGTCCGCCTCCTCGATCGTGCGCCAGGCGCGCTTGTCGGCAGGCCGCAGCAGGATCTCCACGTCCGTCCACCGCTCGCGCTCGTCCGCCGGCATCGCGGCCAGCGCGGCGGCGAACACCTCCTCCGCCTCCGCGAACCGCTGCGCCTCGTGCAGCGCCATCCCCTCCAGCGCGGCGCACCACCAGCGCTCCGCCCGGCACGCGCGCGCGGCCGCGATGCCGCCGTCCTCATCCCCCGCCTCCAGCAGGTAGCGCACGCGCTGGCCCACGATCCACTCGTCGCCCGGAAGCGCGGCGGCGGCCTGGGCGAAGGAGACCAGCAGGTCGCGCCGGCGCTCGGCGATCACAGGCGGCTCGGGGGGCGGCTGGTCGCCCTGCTCGCTGTCGCTGAAGAAGAAGCAGAAGCGCCCGATGTTCTCGTCGCACCTGCCCGACGAGCGCGTCCAGCTGCGCGGAAGCCGCGTAAACCGGAAGCGCTCGAACGACGCCTGCGCCGTGCGCGCCTTCGCCAGCACGGAGACGGAATCCTGCCCCTCTGCCTGGGTGGATCGGTCGATGGCGACGCGCTCCGTCTGCGCACCGGCGAGCGTGGGGATGAGGACGATGGAACTGGCGACGACCGCGAATCGAACGAAGGCAGGAACCATAGGCCGCTCCTGGTCTGCGGATGAAGGGAAGATCGATCGATGTTCAGCATTCAGCGGACCACGGACCGCACCGTGTCTATCTGATACAGGTTGCGGGCGCGGTGGATTCGCACGGGGGCCTCACCCGGCTCGTGCCTCGCCTGCCCTCTCCCACAAACTGCGTGGGAGAGGGGATACACGGCACGGGCGCGGAGCGCTTCGGATAGGCGGGCGCGGGATGGTGAGCGCCGCGTCTGCGACGCGGGGCCCTCTCCCCCGCCGACTTCGCCGCTCGTTCCTCGCGGCTCGCGGCGACCCCTCCCCCAAACTGCGGGGGAGGGGTGGGTGTGGGAGCAAAGCTCGTTGCGCGGGATCGAATTCTCCCCTCTCCGTGAGGAACGAACGGGGAGGGGCCGGGGGAGGGGCACCGCGCGGACGCAGTTCGATGCTTGTCGGAGCGCCCGCGCCGCCCCCGATCACCCCGTTCCCCCGACGTTCCGGTAGCCGGACGCAAACACCAGCGCCACCAGGATGATCAGGATCACCCCGTACGCGGCCGCGCCGCCGAAGTCGAAGCCGCGCAGCTGCGACAGCATCTCCACCGAGATGGGCCGCGTGCGGTGCGTGTAGAGCAGGATGGACGCCACGAACTCGCCCAGCGCGGTGACGAAGGCCAGTAGCGCGCCCGCGGCCAGCCCCGGCAGCACCAGCGGCAGCACCACCCGCCGCGCCGACGTCCACCGCGAGGCGCCCAGCGAGGCTGCGGCTTCTTCCAGCGACGGGTCCAGCTGGCGGAAGCTGGCCAGCGCGGCGCGGGTCACCAGCGGGATGTTGCGGACGAAGTACGCCAGCGGCAGGATGGCGAACGTGCCGACGAGCACGAATCGCCCGGCCATCGGCTGGTGCACGTTGAAGGTGTAGGCCAGCGCGATGGCGAGCACCGTCCCCGGCAGCGCCCACGGCAGCGCCACCAGCGCGCCGATGAGCGCCTTGCCGCGCACCCGCCGCCTCGCCAGCAGCCACGCCGCCCCGAACGCGAACACCACGTTGGCCACCGTGGCCACCGTCGCCATCCGCAGCGAGTTGAGCACCGGCACCAGCCGCTGTGAGTCGCTGAAGATGCGGCTGTAGTTCTCCGTGGAATACTCCGGCGGCAGCGCCTGGATGGTCCACGTCCCCTCGGGGACGAACGACACCAGCAGCACGGTCAGGTGCGGCAGCAGCAGAAAGCCGACGAACGCCGCCGCGCCCAGTCCCACCAGCCACCCCCGCCCGCCGCTCTCCCGCCGCCCCGCGCCCAGCCCCTTTCCCGCCCCCGTGTACTCGCGCTGCGACTCGTAGCGCTGCAGCAGAAAGAGGAAGAGGAGCGACGCGGCCGCCAGCACCACGGCCTCCACCGCCACCAGCCCGTCCTCGCCGTTCAGCTTGCTGCTGTACAGCTGCGTGGTGAGCACGCGAAAGCCGCCGCCGAACACGTACGGCGCGCTGAACGACGCCATGGACGTCATGAACACCAGCAGCGCGGCGCCGCCCAGCGCGGGCGCCAGCATGGGGAGCGTCACGCGGCGCAGCGTGGTCCAGCGGCCCGCGCCCAGCGCCGCGGCGGCTTCGGCGTATCCCGCGTCCAGCCGCGACAGGCCCGCGGAGACGAACATGTAGAAGTACACGTACATGGTGTACGCGTGCACCAGCAGCACCGCCCACGCACCCGAAAGCCGCCACGGCGCCTGCTCCATCCCGAACAGCGTCTGCACGCCGCGGGTGAGGAAGCCGCTCTCGCCGTACAGGAACATGAAGCTGATGGTGCCCACCAGCGGCGGCAGCAGCACGGGCATGGCCGCCAGCGCACCGAGGACGCGCCGCCCCGGGAAGTCGCGCTGGGCGAAGAGGAACGCCAGCGGCACGCCGACCAGCGCGGACAGGACCACGCTGGCCAGCGAGATCCACACGCTGTTCCACAGCGCCTCGCGCTCGCTGCGGCTGCCCAGAAAGCGCGCGTAATGCTCGCCCGTGACCTTGCCGCCATCGAGGAAGCTGTCCGCCAGCACGAACAGGTTGGGATACAGCACCAGCCACAGCAGGATGATCACGACGACGCCCGTGAGCACCGCCGTCGCCCTGGGCGCGCGGAATCCGCCGCGCCCGCTCATCGATCCGCCGGACACACGATTCCCGACTGAACTTGCATTTCAAGACGAGGGGTGTGATGATAGATGCGCGCGGCGCGGCGCTCTTTCGCGGCCCCGGCCCACCTTTGCCAGGAGGTGCTGATGCAGAAGCTCACGTTGAACCCCGAGATGCTGCGCGTGGAGTCGTTCTCGACGGACGTCGAGGCGGCGCCCCGGCGCGGGACGGTCGCCGCGCACCGTGCCGGCACGTTCGAGATCGTCGATACGGAGCTCGACCTTCTCACCTGCGCCGGCTCCTGCCCGCCCGACTGCGGCGAGCAGGGAGTGATGGCGCTCACCTACGACGGCGGCAGCACGTGCGTCTACTCGTGCCCCGGCAAGTGCTTCAACACCAACATGCTGGCGACCCAGTGCTGCTGACGCCGGGCCGCGCCACCCCCAGAACCCGAGAAGGAGAGCGATGCAGAAGCTGAAGCTGGACCCCGAGATGCTCACCGTGGAGTCGTTCGCGCCGGCGGATGCGGCGGAGGGCGCAGGCGGCACCATCCGCGGCAACTCGTTCGTGACCGTGCAGCCACACCAGCCGTGCGGATCCGAGGAGCCGAGCGCCAACTGCACCGACACCGTCGACGTGCACCTGTACACCTGCGGCGTCTCATGCGCCAACGCGTGTCTCCACACGGGTCCCGAGGCGGGCTGCGTGGACTGACGCGCCTTCGCCTCACCCCTTACGCTCGAGGATGACCCATGAAGAAGACCAGCCTGGACCTGACCCAACTGTCCGTCGAGACCTTCGAGACGGCGCCCGCCCCCGAGCCGCGGGGTACGGTGCACGCGAACGGCCTTACGCAGCTTACCTCCTACTGCCAGTGCCAGTATGCCACCGAGTACGGCACCTGCCAGGGAACGTGCGTCAACACGTGTGGCGGCCCCACGTGCGACGCGCCGTGCCGGACCACCGAGACCTTCTACCAGACCTGCCAGCCCGGCTGCAGCTGGACGAATGGAGATGTAGTCTGCTACGAGCCGCAGACGCGTGACTGCTGAGCTGAACGCCGCCCGACCCCCATCCCTCATCCAACGGAACGGAACCCCATGAAGAAGACCAGCCTGGACCTGAGCCAACTGTCCGTCGAGAGCTTCGACATCCCCGGCGGCGATGCGGTGCAGGTGCGCGTGGGACAGGGCACCGCCTGCTTCGAGACCTGCAAGACCGACCCGACCAGCGATCCCGACGTGGAGACCTGCGGCGACTGCGCCTGACCGCCGGACGCCCCTCAACCGGAGGAGGACCGATGAAGAAGATCCGCCTGGACGTGGACCGGCTGGACGTCGAAAGCTTTCCTACGGCGTCCGGCACCATCGACGTGCGCGGCACCGTGCACGCGAACTCCGACCGCAGCATGTACTGCATGGAGACGGACTGGGCCGTATACACCTGCGGCGTATCGTGCGCCGTCATGTGCTATCACACCCTGGAATTCCCCGGGTGCTCGGACTGAGCCGGAACTGCGCGCATCATTCACCCCCAACGACGCGCGTTCATCCCCTGGAGCTGCGAGAAGCCAATGAAGAAGCACCTGTGCGTGTGATCCCTCACCACACCGGCTGATTCTCATCCGTTCCCGGATGAACGCGCGCCGCCGCCCCCGACCCACAGGAGGCGGCGGTTCGCGTTCAGTCCCCTGCCTCCGGCGCGTAGGCCACGGGCTCCGCGAGGGGGTGCAGCTCAAGGAGAATGTCCTGACCCGGCTCGGCTTCGTTGGGGCGGCCCTGGACCACGACGTCTGTGCCGCCTTCCGGCTCCACGCGGTAGAACGTGGCGGCGCCGGCAAAGCGCCGGTCGGCCACGCGCACGGGAACGGTGTTGGGCGCATTCTCCCACCCCCACCGCAGCGCCTCGGGGCGCACCATCACGCGCACGGCCGCGCCGGGGGTGCGGGGCGCGTCCGCCGCCAGCCGCGCGGACCACGCGGCGCCGCCCGAAAGCCGGCAGACGGCCTGATCGCCATCCACCGACTCCACGGTCGCCGGAAAAAAGTTCGCGCGGCCCAGGAACGACGCCACAAACGCGTTGGCCGGGGCGTCGTACAGCTCCTCCGGCGTGCCCAGCTGCTGCAGGCGTCCGCGGTTGAGCACGGCCACGCGGTCGGAGAGCGCGAAGGCCTCTTCCTGGTCGTGGGTGACGAAGACGGCCGTCATCCCCAGCCGCTTGAGCAGCGCGCGAAGCTCGTCGCGAGTGCGCTCGCGCAGGGCGGCGTCGAGGTTCGAGAGCGGCTCGTCGAGCAGCAGCAGCGGCGGCTCGGGGGCCAGGGCGCGAGCGAGGGCGACGCGCTGCTGCTGCCCGCCGGAAAGCGCCTGCACCTTCCGCCGCGCGTATCCGCCCATCTCCACCAGCTCCAGCGCGCGCTCCACCTTCGGCGCGACCGCATCCTTCCGCTCGCCGCGCGACTTGAGGCCGAACGCCACGTTTTCCCACACGTCCAGGTGCGGGAAGAGCGCGTAGTTCTGGAACACCATCCCCACGTCGCGCTTCTGCGGCGGCAGCGCGCTGACGTCGCGGTCGCCGACGGAAATGCGGCCGGAGGTGGGCTGCTCGAAGCCCGCGATCATCCGCAGCGTCGTCGTCTTCCCGCAGCCGCTGGGGCCCAGGAGCGTAAGGAACTCGCCCGCCGCCACGTCCAGCGACACGCCGTCCACCGCCACCGTTTCGCCAAAGCGGCGCGTCAGGTTTTCGAGCCGGAGCATTCCGTAAATCTGGCTGGGCGGGCCGCGATCCGGCCCGCCGCTAGTTCATCGAGGAGTCGCGGGCGCTGTGCTGCACCAGGAAGGGCGCCTCGTGGCGGGCTGAATCTCCCACGCGCACCACGAAGCGGTAGATGCCGGGCCGCGGAAACTGCACCCCCACCAGCGCAAAGATCTGGTTGGCGGTGGTGAACTCGCCCGGCGGCACCGGCGGCGCGGCGATCTCGCCCTCGGCCTGAAAGAGCGCGTTGCCGTCCTCGTCTTCCATGGCCACCTGCACGGGATAGGGCCGGCCGCTGTCGCCGTGGTCGGCCTCCACGCGAAAGGCGAACACCATCTTGGGATGGATGACGGGAAAGTCCGCCGCGGCAATGCGGTCGAAGATGCCCATCAGGTTCAGCTTGCCTTCCTGCGAAACGTTGGCCTCGTCGGCCAGCACCGCCATCCGGATCTTCACGGCTACTCTTTCGTTTGATGATCAGGGCGCGGGGCAGTCGTCCGTCCCCTGGCGCACCCACAGGCGGTCCACCTTCGCCGTCTCCGGCAGCGCCGCGGGGTCCAGCCCCGGCGCCGGGACCGCGGTGGAATCCAGCCCGAAGCTCACTCCCGGCGCGGCGGGGAACCACACGGCCACGCGCCCCTCGCCGCTCCCCGCGCACATGCGCCCGTAGCGCCCGCGCAGCTCCGCCAGCGTACTCCCCACCCCCACCCCCGTCCCCGTCCGCACCCCCGCGGTGTCGACGACGATGCGCTGAATCCGGTCGCGGTTCAGGACGACCGTCACGGGGTGCCCGGCCAGGCGCACGTTCATCCCCCGCTCCGTGGTCCCCTCCTGCTTCCAGGTGGTGTCGCGCGCCTCGGGGCAGAGGGTGCGCACGTCGGCGGCCTGCATGTCCAGCCGCAGCGGGCCGATGCCGTAGCGGGTGATGGCCACGTCGTCCACGCCGCCGCAACCCCCGGCCACCACCTCGCTGCCGGCGCGGATGCGGATGGTGTCCACCGCCTGCACCACCTCGCGCCCGTCCGGCGCCGCCACCCAGGCGCGGACGGCGAAGCGGCTGGTGGTGTCGCTCGCCGCCGCCGGACGGCGCTGGCGGGGCGCGGGGGGCAGGCGCACGGCCTGGCGGAACTCCGCGCTGGCGCCCGCGGCCAGGCTTCCCAGCGGCCAGGTGAGGCGCGTTCCCTCGCCGGACGAGGTGAGGGCGGGGGGCGGCACGCTGTCGTTGGGGATGGAGTCGCGCAGCACCTCCACCGGCGCGCCGACGAACAGGTTCAGGTCGCCGGAAAGCGGCTGGTCCGTCCCGTTGACGACGGTGACGCTCAGCGTGTCTTCCTCGTTCCACGCCCAGTCGGTGGCCACGTACATCCGCATCTCTACCCGGCGCGGCACGGAATCCAGCTTCACCGGCTCGCCGCCGGGGGCCGCGCCGCCGCGGTCCCGGCACGCCGAAGCCGCCAGCGCCGCGACCAGCATCATCCCCATTCGTCCGAGCCTGCCCGTCATCCTCCGCATCCGTATTCCGTGCCGCCGTCCGGGGTGCAAGCCATCCACAGGTCCTCCAACATGGCGCCAGGGGGCCGCGCGCGCGAGTCCCGCTTTTTGCGTGCGGGGGCCGGCTTTCATATCATCCCCCCGCGCCGGCGCCCCTGGCGGCGCGCAACCCGGCCCCGCAAGGACGCAGATGGCGGAGAAGCAGCCGCAGGACAACCCCACCATGAACGTGGCGCAGCGCACGCGCACCGCCACGGAAGACGAGCGGCTGCTGCAGTCGCCCACGGAGGCGCCGCAGGCGGACGACTTCACGCGCAGCGATCCGTGGCGGGTATTCCGCATCATGGGCGAGTTCGTGGAGGGGTTCGACAACCTGGCGCGCATCGGGCCAGCGGTCACCATCTTCGGCAGCGCGCGCACGCCCGACGACCACCCGCAGTACGCGGCGGCGCGCGAGCTGGCGCGCATGCTGGGCGAGCAGGGGTTCGGCATCATCACCGGCGGGGGGCCGGGGATCATGGAGGCCGCCAACCGCGGCGCGAAGGACGCCGGGGTGCTCTCCATCGGCTGCAACATCGAGCTGCCGTTCGAGCAGGGGATCAACCCCTACGTGGACGTGGCGATCAACTTCCGGTACTTCTTCGTCCGCAAGACGATGTTCGTAAAGTACGCGGAGGCGTTCGTCATCTTCCCGGGCGGGTTCGGCACGCTGGACGAGCTGTTCGAGGCCATGACGCTCATCCAGACCGGCAAGGTGCGCGACTTTCCCGTGGTGCTCATCGGCAGCGACTACTGGCGCGGCCTGGTGGACTGGATCCGCAACACGCTCCTGGCCGAGGGCAAGATCAGCCCCGACGACGTGGACCTGGTCACGGTGACGGACTCGCTGGACGAGGCGGTGCGGACCATCGTGGAGTGCTACGAGCAGAGCTGCTCCACCACGGGCCGGCCGGACCACCGGCGGAAGAAGACGAAGGTGGTGGAAGTGCAGGCGGCGGAGGTGCCGGCCACGACGTCGAACACGCCGGCGGAGCCGGAGAAGCACGACGCCCAGTAGGGGCTGGGCGGCCCTCACCCGGCTCGTTCCTCGCCTGCCCTCTCCCACAAACTGCGTGGGAGAGGGGATAAACGGCACGGGCGGTGGGGTGTGGGGGCGCTTCGGTTGATTTGGGCGCGGGATGGTGGGTGCCCGCGTCTGCGACGCGGGGGCCCTCTCCCCCGCCGGGGCCTTTTGCTCGTTCCTCGCAACGGCCCGGCGACCCCTCCCCCAAACTGCGGGGGAGGGGTGGTGTAGAGCAGCCTCCGGAGCGGGATTGAAGTCCACCTCCCCCAGGGTTTTTGGGGGGAGGTGCGAGCCTGAGCGAGTAAGGGGGCGCCCGCCGGACGCGGTCCGATGCCGTTCGTAGCGTGATCGAAATCTCCCCTCTCCGTGAGGAACGAACGGGGAGGGCCGGGGGAGGGGCACCCCGCGGACGCAGTTCGATGCCTGTCGAAGCAGTTCCGTACTTTCGTACTTTCGTACCTTCGTACTTTTCGTACCTCAACGCGGACGCAGCGGATGGCGCAGAAGAGCAAGTTCCTCTCGGGAAAGCGCATCGAGCCGAAGAAGATCGGACCCGGGCTCTCGGTCACCGACCTGGTCGACGGCACTTTCCAGGCGTACAACGCGGCGCGGCTGCGGGAGGCGTGTCATCTTCTGACGAAAAAGATGCTGGATGACGACGTGACCGTCGGGCTCACGATGACGGGCGCGCTCACGCCGGCGGGGCTGGGGATGAGCTCGGTGATCCCGCTGATCGAGGCCGGGTTCGTCGACTGGATCATCAGCACCGGCGCCAACCTGTACCACGACACGCACTTCGGCATCGGGCTGGAGCTGCGCCAGGGGAGCGCGCAGATCAGCGACACCGTGCTGCGCGAGGAAGAGGTCGTCCGCATCTACGACATCTTCTTCGACTACTCGGTGCTGCTGGACACGGACGCCTTCTTCCGCACGATCATCACGGGGGCCGAGTTCCAGAAGCCCATGTCGTCGGCGGAGTTCCACTACCTGTGCGGCAAGTACGTAAGCGCCCGCGAGCAGGAGCTGGGCATCGGCCGCAAGTCGCTGCTGGCGGCGGCGTACGAGCACGCGGTGCCCATCTACACCTCGTCGCCCGGCGACTCGTCCATCGGGATGAACGTGGCCGCCAAGGCGCTGCAGGGAAACAAGCTGATGTTCGACGTGAACGCCGACGTCAACGAGACGGCATCCATCGTCCTCGAGGCCAAGCGCAGCGGTGGCAAGAGCGCCATCTGGATCCTGGGCGGGGGGTCGCCCAAGAACTTCGCGCTGCAGACGGAGCCGCAGATCCAGGAGGTGATGGGGATCGACGAGCGCGGCCACGACTACTTTCTGCAGGTGACCGACGCGCGGCCGGACACCGGCGGCCTGTCCGGCGCGACGCCGGCGGAGGCGGTGAGCTGGGGAAAGATCGACCCGGACCGTCTGCCCGACGCCGTGGTGTGCTACCTGGACTCCACCGTCGCGCTGCCGATCCTTACGGCGTACGCGTTCGACAACCACGCGCCGCGCACCCCCAAGCGCCTGTACGACCGCCGCGAAGCGATGATGCAGCGCATCCGCGACGAGTACGAAAAGTCCGAGCGCAACGAGGCCACCCGCGAAGCCGCCCACGCCCACGGCGTGCACGACGGCGGCATGCTGGAGCGCGACCGGTAGTGCGGCCATGACGCGGGTCGCCGGGCTGCTTCGGTCGCTGAAAGGGCGAACGTGGACCAACCGTCGCGGCGACGTGGAGCGCGTGGAGCTCGCGCCGCCCCTGTCCGAGGCGGAGATCGACGCGCTGGCGGCGCAGTGGGGGGTGCCCGTTCCGGCGGACGCCCGCGACGTGCTGCGCGTGACGCAGGCGGTGGGGCCGCTGCCGCTGGTGGAGTGGGTGAACTTTACCGGCACCTGGGACCGCCACGTGCTGGACGCGCTCTTTCCCTATACGCTGCCGATCGCGGCCGACGGGTACGGCAACTACTGGAGCGTGGATCCCCTGCCGGGTTCTGACGTGTTCGGCCCCGTCTTTTACGTCTGCCACGATCCGGGCACCGTGGTCTACCAGTGCGCGGACGTCGCCGCGTTCATCGAGGGCCTGCTGGAGCTGGCGGAGCCGCCCCACCAGGGCCCGCTGCACCGCGTGCACGAGCAGGAGGTGTACGCGATCGGCACGGGGACCGAGACGGGAATAGAACCGGAAGCCGCGCTCGCGTCGGACGACGAGGTGCTGCGCGCGTTCGCCGAATCGCTTCCGCCGGAGGTGGCCTGGATCGCGGACATGCGAAGTGCGCGGAGGGGCGAGGGATTCGTGACGCACGATCCCGAGGAGTTCATCCGCCACCCCTCCGAACACCTGTTCGCCCGGCTGTACGTCTGACCCACGGCTCCGCCGCCGGCCACGCCGCGCACCAGAGATGAAGATCCCCACGGAACCGTACCTGGAGCAGCAGCGGCGGTGGCCCCCGTCCAGCCGTCACATCCTGGCGCACTTCGATGACACCTCGGTGGTGGTCTACCAGGCGTATCGGCCGGAGATCGGGCACTACGCGGCCCGGCACCAGGCGTTCGGCGGCGAGTTCAGCTTCAGCCGGATGAGCTGGATCAAGCCGAACTTTCTGTGGATGATGTACCGCTCCGGCTGGGGGACCAAGCCGGGGCAGGAGGTCACGCTGGCGGTCCGCATCCAGCGCGCCGGCTTCGACCAGATTCTGCGCGACGCCGTGCACTCGTCGTTCGACGCAGCGGTGTACGCCGACCACGGCGGGTGGCAGGCGGCGGTGGCGCGCTCGTCGGTGCGGCTGCAGTGGGACCCGGATCACGATCCCGCGGGCGGCAAGACGGAGCGCCGGGCCATCCAGCTGGGCCTGCGCGACGAGGTGCTGGCCCGCTACGCCCGCGACTGGATCGTGGAGATCGAAGACGTCTCCGGCTTCGTGGCCGAACAGCGCCGGCACGCCCAGGATGCGGCCTCGTACCCGCATCTGCTCACCCCGCGCGAGGAAGTCTACCCGGTCGCCGATGCGGAAGTAGCGGCACGGCTGGGGCTTGGCGCATCATGAGCCTCCGCGGCCGCACCGAAGAAAACAGAGGACGCGGATGCAGCCATCATCCGCGTCCTCTGTCTTTTTCTACCCTTGAAATCCGGCGGACTCACGACAACGCGTCATCATGGCGTGGTGGGCGCCGCGCAGAGCCGGTCGCGGACGGCAAGCGGGGAAACGGACTCGTCTTCCAGGCGGATGCGCCACACGCCGTCGCGGCGCAGCAGCAGGCCGGTGTAGGAGAGCGGCAGCATCTTTCCGTCCGCGCCGGTCCACTCGAAGCGGCCCACCACCATCACCGCGTCGTCGCTCAGCACCTCGTACGACAGGTCGCGCCACTCGAACACGGTGGGCGGCTGCCACGGACCCATGTAGACCGCGCGGGTGGAATCCAGCGGCTCGAACTCCTTGCGGCCGTTGCCCACCCGATACGAGCCGCGAGGATCGTAGCGCGCCACGATCGCCTCCCGCGCACCGGCGCGCAGGTCCCGTGCGTAGCTTTCCATGAACGCGCGCGCCTCCTCCTCCGGATCCCCATCCCGTTGCATCCACACGTTCACCGAGCAGGCTGCAGTCAAGGTGAGGAACACGATTGCGGCGGCGGTGCGGAGGATCGATGGCATGTGCGGATTCCTCTCGTGTTGAGATGTGTGACGATACGAAGAACGGAGCCAACGGCACGCGCGAAATCCGTTGACTCCGTTGACTCCGTGTGATACCAAAATCCTCCAGTTCGGTGTGCAGGGTCGGCAAGGATTCAACGCAGAGAGCGCAGAGCTCAAACGAGAGAGCGCAGAGGATACACCTTCGTCAGTCCTCTGCGCTCTCTCGTTTCTTCTCTGCGCTCTCTGCGTTCCATTCTCATTGCAGACTGCACACGGAATCCGTAGAAGCGGTATGAGGCCAGATCAGTTCCTGCCTCCGCGGCAACCCGTCGGGTCGAGCGCGCGGAGACGGCGACAGAGTCGTGGGGCTGGTTCCGTGCTACGGATCTGGCCCCGAGCAGGCCGAAGGGAGATCCTTGGGTCGTGCGCCAGGGTACGTGCAATCGGCACAGTTCGCGTGTGCGCTCCCTCAGGAAGTCAACTTTCTCGCGATTCTGCGACAAGGGGCGGCTACGGCACCGCGCGCGGGATCCGCAGCGTGAACGTTGAGCCGGCGCCGACGCTACTTTCGGCGGTCAGGTCGCCGCCCATGCCGCGGGCCAGGTCGCGGCTGATGGCCAGCCCCAGCCCCACGCCGTCCATCGGATTGTTCAGCCCGCGCCCCACCTGCACGAACGGCTCGAACGCCGTCTGCAGCTTCTCGGGCGCAATGCCCACGCCCGTGTCCCACACGCGGATGGCCACGTCCGTCGCCGACGCCTCCACGCGGATGCCGATGCGCCCGCCGGCGGGCGTGAACTTGACCGCGTTGGTGAGCAGGTTCAGCAGGATCTGCTGCAGCCGCTCGGCGTCCGCGCGGCAGACGAGCTCCGCTTCGCACGCGCACCGCTCCAGCGTGATGCCGCGCGCGCTGGCCTGCGGCAGCACCATGGCCTCGGCCGCGCCCACGCCCTGGGCCACGTTCACGTTCGCCAGCTCGTAGGTAACGGCGCCCGCCTCCATGCGCGCGTAGCTCAGCACCTCGTTGATCAGCCGCAGCAGGTGGCGCTGGCTCTGCTGAATGCGGTGCAGGTCCTGCCGCTGCGCCTCGGTCACCGGGCCGCGCACCCCAAGCTCCACCAGCTCCGCGTATCCACCGATGGCGTTCAGCGGCGTGCGCAGCTCGTGGCTCATCACCGCGAGAAAGTCGCTCTTGGCGCGGTTGGCCGCCTCCGCCTCTTCCTTCGCCCGGCGCAGCGCCTCTTCCACCTGCTTGCGCTCGGTGATGTCCTGCCCGCTCCCCACCATCCGCACCGGCCGCCCGTGTTCGTCGCGCAGCACGCGGCCGCGGCCGTGCAGCGTGCGCTCCGTGCCGTCCGGCCGGACGATGCGGTGGTCGAACGCGAACGCATCACCCTCGCGAAGCGCCTCGGTCACCACGGCGCGCACCATCTCGCGGTCGCCGGGATGCACCAGGTCCGCAAAGCGCTCGAAGCTCAGCGCGCCGTCTCCGGGATCGATCCCGTAGACGGGGTACAGCTCCTCGCTCCACCAGAGCGCGCCCGTCTCCAGGTTCCACTCCCAGCTGCCGATGTGGGCAATACGCTCCATCTCGCGCAGCAGCGTCTCGCTGCGCCGCCGCTCCTCCTCCGCCCGCACCCGCTCGGTGACATCGAGATTGACGCCCACCATGCGCAGCGGCGTGCCGTCGTCCGTGTAGAAGAACTCCGCGCTCCCCTGGATGCTGCGCACCTCGCCGTCCGGCCGGCGGATGCGGAACGCGAAGTCCATGTCGCGCGCGCGGCGGGCCATCACCTCTTCCATCTCCCGCTGCATCCGCGGCAGGTCCTCGGGCACCACGAACGCGGCCCATGCCTCGATGGTCCCGCCGAACGTCCCGGGCTCGATGCCGAACAGCCGCTCCTCCTCCTCCGTCCAGGTCACCCGGCCGCTGGGCACGTCCCAGTCAAAGGTGCCGATGCGGGCGGCGCGCTGGGCCAGCCGCAGCCGCTCCTCGCGCTCGCGCAGCGCGGCCTCGCCCTCCTTCTGGTCCGTCAGGTCCAGATGCGTCAGCACCACCTGCGTGATCGCTCCCGCCGCGTCGCGCACGGGGTACAGGTGCGCCTGCGTCCACCGCGCGCGCCCGCCGCCGTCCGTGGACAGCCGCGAGATGTCGTAGCGCACCGGCGGGGTGACGACGGGCTCTCCCTCAAAGGCGCGGCGGATGAAGGGAAGCACGCCCTCCGCCTCCAGCTGCGGATCGGTGAGCACGCAGTAGTCGGGGGGCGCCGTCTGCAACGTCACGCCCCACAACCGCTCGAACGCGGGGTTCACCGCCAGCAGCCGGCCGGCGGGGCCGTAGATCACCGTGCTGAACGGCGACTGCGTGAACAGCGCCTCCGCCAGCGCCCCCTCTACCCCCACGTCCGGCGCGGACGCGGGTGCGATGGACACGTTCGGCAGATGGATGCCGGCAGCCGGAGCGGATGGATGCTGGGTCATACAGAGAGCTCCGGCGGTGGATGAGCATCGCCGGCGGGGGAAAGAACGCGCGGAGGGGACCGTTCCGGAGGGGACGGACTGTTCGCGGAGCTACGGAAGGTAAAACGATCCCCCGCCGGATACAACGCATCCGTTTCCACCGCTGCGTCGCCTCAGTCGTGGCGCCGTGCGGAGGGCCGATCCGGCGGATTCCGGGGCGGAGGGTGCCGATGAATCGGCGACGATCGCCGGTGGACGAGATCGTGGTCGCGGCCCGCGTTCGCCCGTCGTCGAATCGCGATCCTTGACGAATCAAATTTCACTGATGTATAATGCAGCCACCAGGGTGATGGCGGATGCGCGGCCGGAGGGCCGCTTTTCTTCGCCGGCATCCATCAACATAAATTGATTACAGGAGCGAGCGATGGATATGCAGCGTGCGGGCGGAGCGGAGCTCCCGGTGGCGGTGATCGGCGCGGGGCCGATCGGCCTGGCGGCGGCGGCGCACCTGGTGGCGCGGGGTATCACGCCGGTGGTGCTGGAGGCGGGGGACGGCGTCGGCGCCAGCATTCGCCGCTGGTCGCATGTTCGCCTGTTCTCCCCCTGGAAGTACCTGGTGGACCCCGCCGCGCGGACCATGCTGCTGGCCGCGGGGTGGACGGAGCCGGATGGCGAGGCGCTCCCCACCGGCGGCGAGCTGGTGGAGCGCTACCTGGCGCCGCTGGCCGCGCTGCCGGCGATCGCGCCGCACCTCCGCACCGGCCGCCGCGTAGTCGCCGTCTCACGCCGCGGCTACGACAAGGTAAAGACGGCCGGCCGCGAGCAGGCGCCCTTCGAGCTGGTGGTGCGCACGGCGGACGGGCGGAGCGAGCGGCTGCTGGCCCGCGCCGTAATCGACGCTTCGGGGACGTACGAATCGCCCAACCCCATGGGCGCCAGCGGCCTGCCGGTGGAGGGCGAGGCGGAGCTGGCGCACCGCATCCACTACGGCATCCCCGACGTGATGGGGCGCGAGCGTGGCCGCTACGCCGGCCGGCGCACGCTGGTGGTGGGGAGCGGGCACTCCGCCTTCAACGCGCTCCTGGAGCTGGCCGGCCTGGCCCGCGAGGTGCCGGGCACGCAGGTGGTGTGGGCCATCCGCCGCACCGAGCCCGGCCTGCTCTTCGGCGGCGAGGGCAAGGACAAGCTCCCCGCGCGCGGCAGCCTGGGCACGCGCATCCGCACGCTGCTGGACGGTGGCGAGGTGAAGCTGGTGAGCGGATTCCGCACCACGCGGCTGGTGGAGACGGAGCGCGGCATCGTCGTCGAAGGCGAAGGCGAGGCGGTGATCGGGCCGGTGGACGAGATCGTGGTGGCGACCGGCTTTCGACCGGAGCTGGGGATGCTGCGCGAACTGCGCACCGGGCTGGACCCGTGGCTGGAGGCGCCCGTCGCGCTGGCGCCGCTCATCGACCCCAACCTGCACTCCTGCGGCACGGTCTATCCGCACGGCTTCGAAGAGTTGTCGCACCCGGAGCGCGACTTTTACGTGGTGGGGATGAAGAGCTACGGCCGCGCGCCCACCTTTCTGCTGTTGACCGGCTACGAGCAGGTGCGCTCCGTGGCCGCCGCGCTGGCCGGCGACCTGGAGTCGGCGCGCAGCGTGGAGCTGGTGCTGCCGGAGACGGGCGTATGCTCCACCGACCTGGCCGGCTCCGGCTGCTGCTCCGTGCAGGACGAGGCGGGCGCCACGCACCAGCCGGTGGCGGGATCGTGCGGCATCGCCAGCGGATGCGGGTCCGGGCTGCCGGTGCTGGCGGCGGCGCAGGGCGGGGGCTGCTGCGGGTGAGCACGGCGGAGCGCGCGGCTGCCACGGGAGGCGCCGGGACATCGGCGCCTTCCGCCGCGCGTCCGCGGCTGTACTACGGCTGGGTGCTGGTAGCCGTGCTCGCGGTGACGGAGACGGTGTCGTACGGGGTGCTGCAGTACGCCTTTCCCGTCTTCCTGGCGCCCATGCAGGCGGAGCTGGGATGGTCGCGCACGGCGATGACGGGCGCGTTCTCGCTGGGTTCGCTGGTCTCCGGCTTCGCGGCGATCCCCGCTGGGCGCTGGGTAGACCGCCACGGCGCGCGCGGGCTGATGACGGCCGGCTCCCTGCTCGCCGCGCTGCTGCTGCTCGCGTGGGCCGCGACGGACAACCTCGCCGCGTTCTACGCCATCTGGGCGGGGCTGGGGCTTGCGATGGCGGCGGTGCTGTACGAACCCGCGTTCGCGGTGGTGGCCAACTGGTTCCACCGCCTGCGCGGCCGCGCGCTTACGCTGCTTACCTTCGTGGCCGGCTTCGCCAGCGTGATCTTCGTTCCGCTGGCCACGTCGCTGGTGCAGGCGTACGAATGGCGGCGCGCCCTGGTCTGGCTCGCCGTCATCCTCGCCGCGACCACCATCCTGCCGCACGCGCTCCTTCTCCGCCGCCGCCCGGATGACCTGGGACTGTTCCCCGATGGCGGCGATGGGATCGATGTCGATGGATCCGGCGCATCGGCCCTCCTTCCCAGCGTTTCCGCGGACGTCGCGATCCGCGGGGCATCCTTCCGCTGGCTGACCATTGCCTTCGCCCTCTCGTCGCTGACGACGACGGCGCTGGCGGTGCACCTGATCCCGCTGCTGCTGGAGCGCGGCTACACGCCGGCGTTCGCGGGCGCGGCCATGGGCGCGGTGGGATTGATGGCGCTCCCCGGCCGCCTCATCTTCACTCCGCTGGGAAGCCGCTGGCCGCGCGCCGCCGTCACCGCATCCATCTTCCTGCTGCAGGCGCTGGGCATCGCCGCGCTGATGCTGGGTGATGGGGAAGGGTGGGTGTGGGCGTGCGTGGCGCTGTTCGGCGCCGGCTTCGGCGCCATCACCCCCGCCCGCGCGGCGCTGCTCGCGGAGTTCTACGGGCCGCGGGAGTACGGGCGCATCAGCGGCGTCCTGGCGATGTTCCTGGCCCTCGCCCGCGCCGCGGCGCCCGTCGGCGCGAGCGTGCTGTACGTCGCCGGCGGCGGCTACACGCCCGTGCTCTGGACGCTGCTGGCCGCCTGCCTGGCCGCGGGCGCCGCCGTCCTGCTGGCCGGCTCGCCGCCACTCCGCTCACCCGTCGTGATCGAATCATGACCGACACCGCCTCCCCCGTCCACGTCCGCCCCGCCGCCGCGGACGACGTACCCGCCATCACGGCCATCTACAACGAGGGAATCCGCGGGCGCACCGCCACCTTCGAGACGCGCGAGCGCACGCCGGATGAGGTGCGCGGCTGGCTGGGGGACGCGCGCCACCCGGTGCTGGTGGCTTTGGCGGATGAGCAGGTGGTGGGATGGGTCGCCTCGTCGGCGTACCGCCCGCGCGAGTGCTACGCCGGCATCGCGGAGTTCTCCGTCTACGTCGCCGGCAGCGCTCGCGGCCGCCGCGTGGGCGATGCGCTGCTCGCCACTTTCCTCCCCGCGTGCGAGGCCGCCGGCCTGTGGAAGGTGCTCTCGCGCATCTTCCCCGAGAACCACGCCTCGCGCCGCCTGTGCGCGCGCCACGGCTTTCGCGAGGTGGGCACCTACGCGCGCCACGCCAGGCTGGACGGCGCCTGGCGCGACGTGGTGATCGTGGAGCGGCTGCTAGGAGAGGCGGCCGAACAACCTATGCAATCAGAGTTGTATACAAGCACGATTGTATAGGTGGCGTGCGACGGCATCGCTGCGGGACGGGAACCTGCGCCACGGGCTGAAGCCCGCGGCTAGAACCGCCATAAGCCCGGTCTTTGCTCGTTCCTCGCAAAACCGGGCTTCAACCGCTCGTGTGCGGCGGCCCCGCGCGCCGTGGATCGTGTGGCGCATGCGAAGATCGGCCACGCGGGCAGACCCCGGACGTCCCGGGCAGGTAAAGCCCCGCCGGGCGAGCTCCGCGAGCCCAGGGCTGAGCTTATGGCCGTGTCAGCCGCGGGCTTCAGCCCGTGGTGACCGGCGCGCGCGGCCTCACGGGTCGCTGCAGTCGCGCTTGTAGCCGCAGTTGGGGCAGACGATCTTGCAGTTGTGGTCGTACATCGTCGTGCCGCACAGCTCGCAGACGTGCACGGACGGAATCTCGCGCCGCTTGAGCGGGGCGGGCACGGGCGGATGGGCGGGTTCCGCGGCGGCGGGCGGGGGGACGGGCTCCGGCGGGGGGGCGCGGTGCGCGTTGATGCGCGCGCACCAGCTCGGGTCGATGAAGCTCATCCGGTCGCGGAAAGCGTCAGTTGGGGGCGCCCACCCGCCGCTGCACTTCCTGCAGCAGGCGGCGGGGGTCGCACGGCTTGTTGAGCCATCCGTCGCACCCCGCGTCCACGGCCCGCTTGCCCACGGAGCCGTACGGGTGCGCGGTGACGATGACGACGGGGATGGCGCGGGTGGCGGGGTCGCGCTTGAGCTCGGCGGTGGCGCGAATGCCGTCCATCCCGGGGATGGAAACGTCCATGAAGATCAGGTCCGGCAGCTCCGCGCGGGACAGGCGCACGGCGTCGGCGCCGTTGTCGGTGGCCAGCACGCGGTAGCCGTAGCGCTCCAGGTATGCGGACGCGATGGCGCGCATCTCGATCTGGTCCTCCACAATGAGAACCGTCCGGACCGCGTCGGCGGCCGGCTCGTACTTCTGGATCATCGGAATGTGTCCTTCTGGAGGGGGATTCTCCTCCATTGTAACACACTCAAGTCGTTGCGCGCCAGCATTTTTGCAAACAAATTACACTGCGACCGTAGCAGGATGCAGATCGTCCTTCCTGTCTACTCCCGCGTCGCCCGCTCGGTGACGACGATGCGCGGGTCCAGCTGCTCCACCTCTTCGTCAGGGCCGCCGTCGTCCCAGCGGACGGTGGCCCACAGGGTCATCGCCTCCAGCACGGTTCCCGTCCGGCCGCCGTCGTGGCGCACCAGGTCGCCCGTCCGCATGTAGTGGGCGGACTCAAGCTGCATCTTGAACTGAAGGGAATAGGGAACAGGGAATAGGGAATAGGGGGGATACGCCTCCCGCTCCCGTGCTGTCGCCCGCCGCCTGTCCATCCTGCCGAGGGAGGGGGCGCCACCAACTTGACCCCGTTGACGGCGCGGGGCAACTTCTCCGCTCCGGACGCCGCGGCGACGCGCGGCACCCACTCACCCGCACGACGGAACCGTGAACGCCGCGCCCACCGCGCCCATCGACATCGAGACCGCCCGCCTGGCCATCCGCGCGCTGAGTTCGGGCGACGAGGACCGCCTGCAGCGCATGTTCGAGGCGTGCGCCGACCACTTCAGCGCGCTCACCGGCCAGCCGCGGCCCGCGCCCGACGCGGCCGCGCAGGAGCTTCGTTCGTGCGAGCAGACGTGGGGGCGGCAGGTGGCCGTGCTGACGCGCATCGACACGGGCGAGGACGTGGGCGCGGTGGGGTGGTGGGCGGGGAACCCGGGGCCGGACCGGGCGCTGCTGGGGATGCTGATGATCCACCCCGCGCACCGGCGGCAGGGGCTGGCGCGCGAGGCGCTGGACGCGGTGGAGGTCTGGCTGGGCGGGCGCGGGATCGTGGCGCTGCGGACGGCGTTCCAGCGGCGGCGGCTGGCCATCCACCCCATCGTGCGGGCGCTGGGGTTCGCGGAGATGAGCATCCGCGAGCACGCCCTGCTGGGCCTGCCCGGCGTGGGGATCAGCCTCTGGGAAAAGCCGGTCGGCTGATGCCGCGCATCGTCACGACCTTTCCGCTGCCCGACGCGGCGCTGGAGCTGCTGAGACCGCTCGGTCCCATCGGCGGTCCGGAAGGGTGGCGCGACGCGCTGGAGGATGCGGAAGCGCTCCTCTGCCTGCTGACGGACCGTGTGGACGCGGAGCTGCTGGACCGCGCGCCGCGGCTGCGCATCGTCGCCAACGCGGTGGTCGGATACGAGCACGTGGACCGGGATGCGTGCCGCGCCCGCGAGATCGCCGTCACCAACACGCCCGACGTGCTGACCGACACCACGGCGGATCTGGCGATGGCGCTCATCCTCTCCGCCGCGCGGGGGCTGCCGCAGGCGGAGCGCACCCTGCACGCGGGCGAGTTCCACGGCTGGGGTTTCTGGGACTATCTCGGCGCCGACCTGAACGGCAGGACGCTGGGGATCTTCGGGATGGGGCGCATCGGGCGGGCGGTGGCGCGGCGGGCGGCGCCGTTCGGCATGCGCGTCATCTACCACTCGCGCACCCGGCATTCCGCGAAGGACGAGGCGGAGCTCGGGGTGGAATGCGTGGATTTCGACGGGTTGATCGCCCGCAGCGACATCCTCAGCCTGCACGCGCCGCTCACGCCGCAGACGCGCCACGTGATCGATGCGGATGTGCTGCGGCGGATGCGGCCGGGCTCCTTCCTGGTCAACACCGCCCGCGGCGCGCTGGTGGACGAGGCGGCGCTGGTGGATGCGCTCCGCGACGGCCCGCTGGCCGGCGCGGGGCTGGACGTCTACGAGCGCGAGCCCATCATCCATCCCGGCCTGCTGCAACTGCCGAACGTCACCCTGCTGCCGCACGTGGGCTCGGCCACGCGCGAGACGCGCACGCGCATGGCCGTGCTGGCGGCGCGCAACGTCCACGCGGTGCTCACCGGCCAGCCGCCCCTGAACCCCGTTCCATGAGCCGCCCCCTCCGCGAGCACGCCCGCGCCATTCTGGCCGCCGCCCTCGCCGCCGCGGACGCGCGCGCCGCCGTGGTGCGCGCGCTCGCGGTCGATGGCGCGCGGCTGACCGTCGCGGGCGCGGAGGAGGTGGATCTGTCGTCCATCGACCGCGTCCTGCTGATCGGGGCGGGGAAGGCGGCGGCGGGGATGGCGGCGGGCGCGCTGGAGGTGCTGGGCGGGCGGATCGCGGAGGGGACGATCACGACGAAGGACGGCCACGGCTTTGCGCTCCCGCGGATCGAGGTGTGGGAGGCGGCGCATCCCGTTCCCGACACGCGCGGGATGTCGGGCGCCGCGGACGCGCTGCGCCTGGCGCGCGAAGCCGGCCCGCGCGACCTGGTGCTCTGCCTTCTTTCCGGCGGCGCCTCCGCGCTCTGGCCCGCGCCGGTGCCCGGCGTCACGCTCACGCAGCTGCAGGAGGTGACGGACGCGCTCCTCCGCTCCGGCGCCACCATCCACGAGATCAACACGGTCCGCAAGCACCTGTCGCGCATCGGCGGCGGATGGCTGGCGCGGGCGGCGGCCCCGGCGCGCGTGGTGACGCTCGCGGTTTCCGACGTGGTGGGCGGCGCGCTGGACGTGATCGCCTCCGGCCCCACCGTCCCCGACCCGACCACGTTCGACGACGCGCTTGAAGTGCTGCAGAGCCGTGGCATCCATCCCCCACCCGCCGTCCTCGCACACCTGCAGGCGGGGGGTGACGGCGAGCGGGAGGAGACGCCCAAGCCGTACGATCCTGTCTTCGACCTCGCGACGGCGCACGTGATCGCGGGGAGCCGCGACGCGCTCGCCGGCGCCGCGGCAGAGGCGGAGCGGCTGGGCTACGTGGCGCGCATCGTGGCGGAGGACCTGGAAGGCGAGGCCAGCTCCGTCGGCGAGCAGGTGGCCCAGCTGGCGATGGACACACGCGCCGAGTTCGCCGACGCGCCCCTCGCCTTACTCCTGGGCGGCGAGACGACGGTGACGGTCAAGGGCTCCGGGCGCGGCGGGCGGAACCAGGAGCTGGCGCTGGCCGCGGCGATCGAGCTGGAGGGGGTTGATGGGGTGCTCGCCGCGGCGATAGGGACGGACGGGACGGACGGCCCCACGGACGCCGCCGGCGCCTTCGCGGACGGCGGCACCGTCGGCCGCGGCCACGCCGCCGGGCTGGACGCGCGCGACGCGCTCCGGCGCAACGACGCGTACCCGTTCCTGCGCGCCGCCGGCGACCTGATCGTCACCGGCCCCACCGGCACCAACGTGAACGACGTCGTGCTCGTGCTGGTGGATGCACCCGAAGCGGAGGCGTAGCGCGCCGTCGCGGCCCCCGGTGGCGGATGGTTCCAGAGATCGCGCGTCAGGTGGAGCGAACCGCTTGCTCCCGTGCGCTCCCGAGACGATCTGCCGATCCGCATGCTCTTCAAAAAATGCGGATGGCCCTCTACCGCGGTCTACCTTTCCTCTCGTTCCCGACACCCCCAGAGATCGTGCCTCGCCGACCGGCGCGCCGTGCCTCCGCTCACTACGGATCGCGGCTTCGGAGCGTGTGCTCGGAGGAAGCGGCACGAGAAAACTCCGCTCACTCCGCTCACTCTGCGTGAGGCCCTGCTTTTTGCGGTCGCGTCCACCCATTCGACATCCTTCCGTAGCCGCGCACGGCGCCGCAACTTACCGCCCGGTGCGCGCGTATCATCCCCCGCTCGATTTTCTTTCTCTCCCCGCAACCGCCACCCATCCATGAATGAGACGCAGGAGCTGCCCCTCTGGATCATCCCCCTGTTCCCGATCTTCTTTGCGGCGATGTGGTTCGGGATCACCGGCGCGCTCGGGGCGCTGGGCGGGTGGGGCGAGCTGGCGCGGCTGTACCGCGAGCCGGCGGACATGGTGCGCGCGCCGGTGCAGCGGTTTTCGATGGGGTCGGTGGACCTGCGCCGCGGGACGTTCTCGCTCCCCATGAACTACAGCAACTGCGTGGTCGTGGAGATCTCCGCGGCGGGGCTGCACCTGCGGACGTGGCTTCCCTTCCGCTTTCGCCATCCCCCGCTGCTCATCCCCTGGTCGGCGATGGAGCGCGTGCAGACGGGTACGTTCCTGTTCTGGCGCGTGCTGACCATCAGCCCGCGCGGCGTGGGAACGCGCATGCGGCTGTACGGTGGGCCGGCCCGGGCAGTGGAGCAGGTGTGGCGCCAGGCCGCCGAGCGCGCGGGGCAGCCCGTCGCGGTCTGACGCGCAAGGGCTTTCCGGCGTGGGCC
>DASTVC010000703.1:0-4445 GCA_035759295.1 Longimicrobium sp.
TCGAGCTGGGCGGGCACTCGCTGCTCGCCACTCGCGTGGTCTCGCGCGTCCGGGACGTATTCGCCATCGAGCTGCCGCTGCGCGCGCTCTTCGAGGGCCCCACGGTGGCGGCGCTGGCCGGGCGGGTGGAGGAGATGCGCCGCGCGGGGTCGCCGGTGCTGCCGCCGGTGGTACGGGTGGAGCGCACGGGTGCGCTGCCGCTGTCCTTTGCGCAGGAGCGGCTCTGGTTCCTGGACCGCCTGGACCCGGAGAGCGCCACCTACAACATCCCCGCCGCGCTGCGGCTGGCGGGCGCGCTGGACCAGGTGGCGCTGGAGCGGAGCCTGGGCGAGATCGTGCGGCGCCACGAGGCGCTGCGGACGGTCTTCGCCGAGGTGGACGGCTCGCCGGTGCAGGTGATCGCGCCCTACCGCGGATTCGCCCTGCCCGTGGAGGACCTGTCGGGGTTGAGCGAGGTGGATCGCGAGGAGGCGGTCGGACGCCGGGCCGGCGAGGAGGCATCGCACCCCTTCGACCTCTCGGCGGGGCCGCTCTTCCGCGCTTCGCTGCTGCGGCTGGGCGAGGAAGACCACGTGCTGCTGCTGTCGATGCACCACGTCGTGAGCGACGGGTGGAGCATGGGCGTGCTCTTCCGGGAGCTCTCCGCGCTGTACGAGGCGTACCGCGAGGGGCGTGAGTCTCCGCTTCCCGAGCTGCCGGTGCAGTACGCGGACTATGCCGTCTGGCAGCGGGAGCAGCTGGCGGGCGAGGTGCTGGATCGCCAGCTCTCGTACTGGAAGGAGCGTCTGGCGGGCGCGCCGGAGCTGCTGGAGCTGCCCACCGACTATCCACGCCCGGCGGTGCAGACATACCGGGGCGCGTCGGTCCCGGTGGAGCTGTCGCCGGAGCTGCTGGAGCGTCTCCAGAGGCTGGGCCGCGGCGAGGGCGCGACGCTCTACATGACGCTGCTGGGCGCCTTCCAGGTACTGCTGTCGAAGTACAGCCGGAGCGAGGACGTAGTGGTGGGGAGCCCCATCGCCGGGCGCACGCGCGGCGAGGTGGAGGAGCTGATCGGCTTCTTCGTCAACACGCTCGTCCTGCGCACCGACCTCTCGGGCGATCCGCGCTTCCGCGAGGTACTGGGACGGGTGCGGGCGGTGACGCTGGGCGCGTACGAGCACCAGGAGGTGCCGTTCGAGAAGCTGGTGGCCGAGCTGCAGCCGGAGCGCAGCCTGAGCCACTCGCCGCTCTTCCAGGTGATGTTCACGCTCCAGGACGCCGGGGGCCCGGGAGGCGGGCTCGCGGGCCTCAAGGTCGGCGGCGTCGGTGAGGCCATGGAGGTCGCCAAGTTCGACCTCTCCCTGGCGCTCGCGGCGACCCCCCGGGGCCTGCGCGGCGCGCTGAACTACAGCACGGACCTCTTCGACCGCGGCACGATCGAGCGGATGCTCGGCCACCTGGAGCGGGTGCTGGAGCAGGTCGCCGCGGACGCGGACGTGCGGCTTTCGCGGCTGGAGCTGCTCGGCGAGGCGGAGCGCGCGCTGGTGGTGGAGGAGTGGAACCGCACCGCGGCCGAGTACCCGGCGGACCGGTGCGTCCACGAGCTGTTCGAGGCGCAGGCGGCGCGCACCCCCGAAGCGGTGGCGGTGTCCGGCGACGACGGTTCCCTCACCTACCGCGCGCTGAACGAGCGGGCCAACCGGCTGGCCCACCACCTCCGCGCGCTCGGCATCCGTCCCGGGGCGCGCGTGGCGATCCTGGTGCCGCGCTCCATCGAGCTGGTCGTCGCCGAGCTGGGCATCCTCAAGGCCGGCGCCGCGTACGTGCCCATCGACCCCTCGTTCCCGGCCGAGCGCATCGCGTTCATGGTCGCCGACAGCGGCGCGCGCCTGGTGCTCGGCCGGGCCGGCGACGCGCTTCCGGAGCTCGCCGGGGTGGAGCGGGTCGACGTGGACGTGCTGCCCGAGGGTGCCTCCCACGATCCCCGGGTGCCGCTGCACAGCGGTGCCCCGGCGTACGTGATGTACACCTCCGGCTCCACGGGCGAGCCCAAGGGCGTGGTGGTGCCGCACCGTGCCGTCGGGCGCCTGGTGATCAACAACGGCTACGCGGACTTCGGGGCCGATGACCGGGTGGCGTTCGCGGCGAACCCGGCGTTCGACGCGTCCACGATGGAGGTGTGGGCCCCGCTGCTCAACGGCGGGCGCATCGTGGTCATCCCCCAGGACGTGCTGCTGGAGCCGCGGCGCTTCGCGGACGCGCTGAACCGGCACGGCGTGGACGTGCTGTGGATGACGGTCGGCCTCTTCAACCAGTACGCGGAGGAGCTGAAGGACGAGCTGCCGCGGCTGCGCTACCTGATCGTCGGCGGCGACGCGCTGGACCCGCGGACCATCGCGCGCGTGCTGCGGAGCAACCCGCCCAGGCACCTGCTCAACGGCTACGGCCCCACCGAGACGACCACCTTCGCGATCACGCACGAGATCGTGGACGTGGCGGAAGGCGCGCGCGCCATCCCGCTGGGGCGGCCCATCTCCAACACGCAGGTCTACATCCTGGACGGCGCCGGGCAGCCGGTGCCGATCGGCGTGGCGGGCGAGATGTACATCGGCGGAGCGGGGGTGGCGCTGGGCTACCTGAACCGTCCGGAGCTCACCGCGGGGCGGTTCGTGAAGAACCCGTTCGCCGGCGGGCGGATGTACCGCACGGGGGACCTGGGCCGGTGGCTTCCCGATGGCACCATCGAGTTCCTGGGCCGCAACGACTTCCAGGTGAAGGTGCGGGGCTACCGCATCGAGCTGGGCGAGATCGAGGCGCGCCTGGCCGAGCACCCGGCGGTGCGCGAGGCGGTGGTGCTGGCGCGCGAGGACGTTCCGGGCGACAGGCGCCTGGTGGCGTACTACGTGGGCGCGGAAGGCGTCGAGGCGGAGCTGCGTGCGCACCTGGGCGAGCGGCTGCCGGAGTACATGGTGCCGGCGGCGTTCGTGGCGCTGGACGCGCTGCCGCTGACCGCGAACGGCAAGCTGGACCGCAGGGCGCTTCCCGCGCCGGAAGGCGATGCATACGCGCGGGGCAGCTACGAGGCACCGCTGGGCGAGATCGAGACGGCGCTGGCGGAGATCTGGACAGAGGTGCTGGGCGTGGACCGCGTGGGCCGGCGGGACCATTTCTTCGAGCTGGGCGGGCACTCGCTCCTGGCGATCAAGCTGATCGGGCGGATGCGGCAGGCGGGGCTGTACATGGACGTGCGGGCCCTGTTCACCACGCCGGTGCTGGCCGAGCTGGCGCTGGCCGTGGGCGGAACGTCTACGGAGATCGAGGTCCCCGCGAACGGGATCACGGAGGGGTGCGCGTTCATCGCGCCGCGGATGCTGCCGCTGGCCGATCTCACGCAGGAGGAGATCGACCGGATCGTGGCGGCGGTGCCGGGCGGCGCGGCGAACGTGCAGGACATCTACCCGCTGGCGCCGCTGCAGGAGGGAATTCTCTTCCACCACCGGCTGGCGGAGGAGGGGGACCCGTACCTGCTGTCGAGCATGATGGAGTTCGACACCCGTGCGCGCCTGGAGCAGCACCTGGCGGCAGTGCAGGCGGTGATCGACCGCCACGACGTCCTGCGCACTGCGGTGGCCTGGGAGGGTGTGCGCGAGCCGGTGCAGGTGGTCTGGCGGAACGCGCCGCTGCCGGTGGAGGAGGTGGAGCTGGACGCGGAGGGAGGGGATGCGGCCGAGCAGCAGCTGTGGCGGCGCTACGACCCCCGGCGGTACCGCATGGACCTGACGCGGGCGCCGCTGCTGCGGGCGTGCATCGCCGAGGACACCTCACGTGGCCGGTGGGTGCTGCTGATGCTCTCGCACCACCTGACCAACGACCACGAGTCGCAGGAGGTGCTGCAGGAGGAGATCTCGGCGCACCTGCGGGGCCGGGAGTCGGAGCTGCCGGCGCCGCTCCCCTTCCGCAACTACGTGGCGCAGGCTCGCCTGGGAGTGAGCCGGGAGGAGCACGAGCGGTTCTTCCGCGGGATGCTGGGCGACGTGGAGGAGTCCACGGCGCCGTACGGGCTGCTGGACGTGCAGGGGGAGGGGCACGGGATCGGGGAGTCATGGCATCCGGTCGCCGGCGACCTGGCCGCGCGGCTGCGCCGGCGGGCGCGGGCGCTGGGGGTGAGCGCGGCGAGCCTGGTTCACCTGGCGTGGGCGCAGGTGCTGGCGCGGCTGAGCGGCCGGCGGGACGTGGTGTTCGGAACGCTGCTCTTCGGCCGCATGCAGGGCGGGGAAGGCACGGACCGGGTGATGGGCCCGCTGATCAACACGCTGCCGGTGCGGATCGGGGTGGGCGAGGAAGGCGTCGAGGCGGCGGTGCGGCGCACGCACGCGCTGCTGGCCGACCTGCTGCGGCACGAGCACGCGTCCCTGCCGCTGGCGCAGCGCTGCAGCGGGGTCGCGGCACCGGCGCCGCTGTTCACC
>DASTVC010000704.1:0-17825 GCA_035759295.1 Longimicrobium sp.
GTATCCGCGCGAGCGTCTGGGCTACATGCTGGAGGATGCGGGGATCACCCTCGTCCTCACCGGGTCGGCGCTCGCGGACCGGCTGCCCCCCGGGACGGCCACGCTGCGGCTGGACGCGGAGCGCGACGCGCTGGCTGCCGAGCCGGCCACGGCCTTCGATAGCGGCGTCGGCCCGGAGAACCTGTCGCACGTCATCTTCACCTCGGGATCGACCGGCCGGCCCAAGGGGGTGATGATCCGCCACGCGTCCGTCGTGGTGCTGATGCACTGGATGCGGGAGAATGTCTCGGACGCCGAGCGCGCCTCCGCCCTCTTCTCCACCTCCATCAACTTCGACGTCTCCGTCGCGGAGGTCTTCGGCACGCTGTGCTGGGGCGGCACGCTGGTGGTGGCGGAGAACGCGCTGCAGCTGCCGGAGCTGGAGCAGGAGATCGTCTACGCCAGCATGGTTCCCAGCGTGGCGGCCGAGCTGCTGCACAGCGGCGGCATCCCCGCCAGCGTGCGGACGCTGAACCTGGGCGGCGAGGCCCTGCCCAGCGCCCTGGCGCAGGCGTTGTACGCGCTGGGGACCGTGGAGAAAGTCGGAAACCTGTACGGGCCCACGGAAGACACCACCTACTCCACCTACTCCCTCGTGGAGCGGGGCGCGGACGAGGTGCTCGTCGGCCGCCCCGTCGCCAACACGCGGATGTACGTGCTGGACGGCCAGCTGCAGCCCGTGCCCGTGGGCGTGGCCGGCGAGCTGTACCTGGCCGGGGACGGGCTGTCGCGCGGCTACGTCAGCCGGCCGGCGATGACGGCGGAGCGCTATCTCCCGTGCCCGTTCGGCGCGCCGGGCGGGCGGATGTACCGGGTGATGGACCGCGTGCGCCTGCGCCCGGACGGCGCCCTTGAGTACCTGGGCCGCACGGACTTCCAGGTAAAGATCCGCGGCTTCCGCATCGAGCCGGGCGAGATCGAGGCGCGGCTGGACGAGCATCCGGGCGTGCGCCAGGCCGTGGTGCTGGCCCGCGAGGACGCGCCCGGCGACCGGCGGCTGGTGGCCTACGTGGTGGGCGACGCGGACGGCGAGGCGCTGCGGGCGCACCTGGCCGAGCGGGTGCCGGCGTACATGGTCCCCGCGGCGTTCGTGCGGCTGGATGCGTTCCGCCTCACGCCCAACGGCAAGGTAGACCGCAAGGCGCTCCCCGCGCCGGAGGGCGACGCGTTCGCCTCGCGCGGGTACGAGGCGCCCGTTGGATCCGCGGAGGAAACCGTCGCGGCGATCTGGGCGGAGGTGGTGGGCGCGGAGCGGGTGGGCCGCGGGGACGACTTCTTCGGGCTGGGCGGGCACTCGCTGCTGGCGGTGCGCGTGGTCTCCCGCGTCCGGCAGGCGCTGGGCGTGGACGTGTCGCTGGGCGACCTGTTCGAGCGCCCCGTGCTGGCGGACTTCGCGCGCGGGCTGCAGACGGCCGCCGGGGCCCGGGCCATGGCCATCGTGCCCGTGGACCGCGGGGCGGATCTGCCCCCGTCGTTCGCGCAGCAGCGGCTGTGGTTCCTGGAGCAGCTGGGCAGCCTGGGCGCCACCTATCACATCCCCCTGAGCCTGCGGCTGCGCGGCGCGCTGGACCGCGATGCGCTCGTGCGCGCGCTGGACCGCATCGTCGCGCGGCACGAGTCGCTGCGGACGACGTTTCCGGCCGTGGACGGCGAGCCCGTCCAGCGCATCGCATCTCCCGAATCCAGCGCCTTCCGTCTCGTGGAGCACGACCTCCACGCCGCGGCGGACGCGGACGACGGACTGCGCCGGGTGATGGAGGACGAGACCGGCACGCCGTTCGACCTGGTGCAGGGGTCGCTGGTCCGCGGCCGCCTGGTCCGCATGGCCGCCGACGACCACGTGCTGCTGGTGACGATGCACCACATCGTCAGCGACGGCTGGTCGATGGGGATCTTTGCCCGCGAGCTGGGCGCGCTGTACGGCTCCTTTGCCCGCGGCGAGGCCGATCCGCTCCCCCCGCTGCAGATCCAGTACGCGGACTACGCGGCGTGGCAGCGGCAGTGGGTGGACGGCGAGCTGCTGGAGCGGCAGGCGGACTTCTGGGAGCGGTCGCTGGCGGGCGCCCCGGAGCTGCTGGAGCTGCCCACGGACCGTACGCGGCCCCGCAAGCAGGATTTCGCCGGCGCGTCGCTCCCCATCGAGCTGGACGCGGAGGTGACGGCGGGGCTCAAGGCGCTGTCGCGTCGCCACGGCACCACGCTGTTCATGACGCTGCTGGCGGGATGGGCCGCGGTGCTGGCCCGGCTCTCCGGGCAGGCGGACGTGGTCGTCGGCACCCCCACGGCGGGGCGCGATCGCGCGGAAACGGAGGCGCTGATCGGCTTCTTCGTGCAGACGCTGGCGCTGCGGGTGGACCTGTCCGGTGGGCCCACGGTGGCGGAGCTGCTGGGACGGGTGCGGACGCGCGCGCTGGAGGCGCAGCAGCACCAGGACATCCCCTTCGAGCAGGTGGTGGAGCGGGTACGGCCCGCGCGCAGCCTGGCGCACCACCCGCTGTTCCAGGTGCTGTTCGCGTGGCAGAACGCGCTGGGTGAGCCCCTGGCGCTGCCGGGGCTGCAGGCGGGAGACGTGGCGGAATCCGCGCAGCAGACGGCCAAGTTCGACCTGTCGCTGACCCTGTGGGAGCAGGACGGCCGCATCGCGGGCGGGCTGAACTATGCCACGGCGCTCTTCGACCGCGCCACCGTGGAGCGCCACGTGGCGTACCTGCAGCGGGCGCTGCGGGAGATGGCGGCGGATGAGAACCAGCCGGTAGAGCGGCTGCAGATCCTCTCCGCGGACGAGCACGCCCTGGTGGTGGACGGGTGGAACCGCACGGAGGCGGACTACCCCGCCGCCTGCATCCACGAGCTCTTCCACGCGCAGGCGGCGCGGACGCCGGACGCCGTCGCGCTCTCCTGGCAGGGCGAGCGGGTGACGTACGCGGAGCTGGCGCGGCGGGCGAACCGCATCAGCCACGCCCTGCGCCGCCGCGGCGCGGGACCGGAAGTGTGCGTCGGGATCTGCCTGCCGCGCACGCCGGACCTGGTCGCGTCGATGCTGGGCGTGCTGGGCGCGGGCGCGGCGTACGTGCCGCTGGACCCCGCGTATCCCCGCGAGCGGCTTGCCTACATGCTGGAGGACGCGGGGATCACGCTCGTGGTGACGGACTCCGTGCTGGCGGACCGCCTGCCCGACGGCGCGGCCGCGCTGCTTCTGCTGGACCGCGAGGCGGACACCATCGCGGCGGAGCCCAGCGAGGCGCCGGAGAGCGGCGTGACGCCGGAGAACCTGTCGCACCTCATCTTCACCTCCGGCTCCACCGGCCGTCCCAAGGGGGTGATGATCCGCCATTCCGCCGTGTCCGTGCTGCTGCACTGGATGCGGGATACCATCGCGGACGAGGAGCGCGCGTCGGTGCTCTTCTCCACCTCGGTCAACTTCGACGTGTCCGTGGCGGAGATCTTCAACGCGCTCTGCTGGGGCGGAACGCTGGTGATGGTGGAGAACGCGCTCGAGCTTCCCACGGTCGCCGATCAGCAGATCCGCTACGTGAGCATGGTGCCCACGGCGGCGGCGGAGCTGCTGCGCACGGGCGGCATCCCGGCGAGCGTGCGGACGGTGAACCTGGCGGGCGAGGCGCTGCCGGTCGAGCTGGCGCAGGGGCTGTACGCGCTGGGGACGGTGGAGAAGGTGCGCAACCTCTACGGGCCGACGGAGGACACCAGCTACTCCACCTACTCGCTGGTGGAGCGGGGCGGGGAGCAGGTGCTGATCGGCACGCCGCTGTCGAACTCGCAGGCGTACGTGCTGGACGGGCAGCTGCAGCCGGTGCCCGTGGGCGTGGCCGGCGAACTGTACCTGGCGGGCGACGGCCTGGCGCGGGGATACGCCAACCGGCCGGCGATGACGGCGGAGCGCTTCGTCCCGTGCCCGTTCGGCGCGCCGGGCGGGCGGATGTACCGGACGATGGACCTGGTGCGCCGCCGCGCGGACGCGGACGGGGAGCTGGAGTACCTGGGGCGCACGGACTTCCAGGTGAAGGTGCGCGGGTTCCGCATCGAGCTGGGGGAGATCGAGGCGCGGCTCCTGGAGCATCCGCGGGTGCACGCGGCCGTGGTCGTGGCGCGCGACGACGCCTCGGGCGGCAAGCAGCTGGTGGCCTACTGTGTGTCCGACGGCGCGGTGGAGGTGGACGGGCTGCGGGCGCACCTGGCGGAGCGGCTACCGGCGTACATGGTGCCGGCGGCGTACGTGCGGCTGGAGGAGTTTCCGCTTACGTCCAGCGGCAAGCTGGACCGCAACGCACTCCCCGCGCCGGCGGACGACGCCTACGCGCGGCACGGCTTCGAGGCGCCGGAGGGGGAGACGGAGCTGGCGCTGGCGGAGATCTGGGCGGAGATGCTGGGCGTGGAGCGGGTGGGCCGCCGGGACGACTTCTTCGACCTGGGCGGGCACTCGCTGCTGGCGGCCCGGGTGGCGTCGCGGGTGAGCGAGCGCTTTCACACGCACGTATCCGCCATGGCGCTCTTTCTCCACCCCAGCCTCGTGGAGCTGGCCCGGGCCGTGGACGAGGCCCGCGCATCGCAGCCCTCCCGGCCCGCGGCGGACGACGGCCTGCGGGACGGGGGGATGGGGACGGACGCCAGCTCGGTGGACCTGCTTTCCGACGACGACGTGGACGCCATGCTGGCGGCCCTGCTCTCGAAGGGAATGGATCCCTGACGGCGCTCCCGGGTGGATGAAGCGTTCGCGTAACGGCGGCGCGTTTCCGCAGCACTGGAGCTCCGCCGGATCGCGCATCGGGTGATGTGAACGCCGGGTTCCACGCGCTTCGGAAACCCAGGGATGGCCGCAGGAAGGGTTTCATCGCAGATCTGCCTGTACGCCTCCGGATTGCTGGAGACCGTGACGAGCTCACCACGCGCGACACCGCGTCCCGAACGTCGGCCGCGGCGGGGCGCACCGGGCTTTCATGGGGACGGCGGGAACGGCAGGCGGATGGAAGCGCGGCAGGGGGCCATCCGCATTTTTTTCTGGAACACCTTTCCCGCCGCAGCGCCCCGCAGCCCGCCATCCGGCTTCACCTGATGCGCGATCCCGTGCGCTGTCTTTTCGCACGGCCGCGGCGGGAACGCGCGCGGGACGTGGGAGCGAGCCAGCGGTGATCGTTCGGGCTGCACCTGTGGATCGCCCCCGTGGCGGTGCGCGTCGTGGTGGACCCCCGCCCCGTGGGGCACTCGGTGGCGGCTTTTGAAGAGGGCTGCGGACGCGCGCGGCGGGGCGGAAATATCCGCCCGGGCACCAGCCGGCATGCGTGGCAGGTTGCGCCGCCACGGCAACTTGCGTTATCTTTGGGAATTCCATTTGCAGGCAACTCGTGAGGATGCGCCGCTGTCACGCGGGCTCCTCCCAATGCCCCCTCTCGCGGCCCCTTGGGGTCGCGAGCCGCACTGTTTTGCCGAGCACGGTTCTGCCTGGACGGACGTCCCCGGCTGCCGCACGGGAAGGGGACCGGGGAAGACAGGACGCGGGAGCAGGGGCAGGGCGGGGACGTTACACCGACGGGCGCGGCGTGGTTGTGATGGCGGGGAGGCTGGAGTATCCCCGTGATGTGTTTGCGGTGGCGCGATACGGGCGATTGATGCGTCATGCGCGCACTTGAGTATGGGAACGCCCGTGTGGAGACGTCACGCCGGTGTGATTGCGGGAGGGACGCCTCGACATGCAGCCCGCGCGGATTCCCGTGCGGAACCGGGAAATTTCACGCATCCAGCACGCGATCGAGTGGTTTGCGTTCTCGCGCATTCTCCATTTCGATGCGCTTTCTTTACGCAATGGGGTTTTCGCGTGCGTAAAGGGCTGCTGGCGAGACTCATTGCGTTGACGAAGGCGCGTTGTTGCGCGCGGTCGGCCCGATCCCGGGGACCTTGATCCAGGCACGTAGACCGGCGCACTCCGGGCGCGCATCGACACGGTTTCTCGCCTGGAGGGCAGGCGCTATCCCGTGACCTGCGCGGGCTTTGCCGGCGGTTCTGTTACCGCATCCGTAACAGGTAGGAGACGGGCACCGGGCCGGATGACGAGAGGCGGCGTGTCCCCGCGGCTGCAAGCCTTCCCGTCTGGGCCCCCGCGCGGCCACGAGCCTGCAAGACAGATGTTTACATTGCTGGCGGCGAATGCGGGAGCACGGATTGACGGAGCGGGTGAAGTTGGTTATCATCATCCTGCATTGCTATAAAGTGTCGTTGCGGGTTAGTCCTGCCGCTCCTGGATTCCGGCGCTCGCGTGCTCCGGCCCTCGTCACGAAGCCCAGAGCCGCGCCGGCTGTCTCAATCCGCCACCAGCCCTAACCAGGCCGCACGTATCAACGCGGGACGGCCGCACTCCCGGTGTGAACCGGAGTGCATCCTTTCGTGGAGTTCGCCGCGGCCGCCGGGACCCACTGGCCATGCTCGAGACGCCCCGCGTCCCGAGCCTGGCTCCGTATCTCGCTGCCGCTCCGCCGCGCGCGCCGGAGCTGGTGAGCGGGCTCATCCCTTTTACGAGTCGCGAGTCCACGTCATGGAAGCAATGAAGGCATTGGTCGAGCAGGGCGGCACGGCGGGCGTGTGCCTGGAAGAGCCCTCCACCTCCGGCTACGACGAGGCGGCCGCGGAGTTGGGCCTGGAGAAGATCGCCGTGCAGATCAGCCGGGAACCCAGTCTTTGCGCCGACGCCGTGCGTGCCGCGCTCAGCGAGCTCATGCCGCAGCCCCGCGACCCCGAGTCCATCGAGGACTCCGAGTCGCTGTTCCTGGACCTGGGGCTCAACTCGCTGGAGTACCTCGAGCTCTGGACGTCGATCGAGTCGCGCCTGGGATGCCGGTTCGACGACGAGGACCTTCTGGGCGACATCCGCACGGTCGGCGACGTCGTCCGCCGGACGCTGGACGTGTATTGCGGAGGAGTGCCGGCATGACCGTCCGTGTCGAGACGTGGTGCAACATCCTCCACGACTTTCCCGCGTACGCGCGGCGCGATCCGGCGCCGCGGCACATGGAGATCGCCACGGGCGGCCGCAACACGGATGTCCGTCCGCAGCTGACGCTGGAGCTGTTCCGGCAGTCGAACGGGACCGACCTCGCGGAAGTGCCGATCCCCGATCCGGTGCTCGAGATGTACTCGATGTACCGCCCGACGCCGCTGATCCGCGCGACGGCCTTCGAGCAGGCCCTGGGCACCCAGTCGCGCATCTACGTGAAGTTCGAAGGGCAGAACGCCGCCGGCAGCCACAAGCTGAACAGCGCGATCGCCCAGGCCTACTACTTCAAGAAGGCCGGCGTGGAGCGCATCCTCACCGGCACCGGCGCCGGCCAGTGGGGCGCGGCAATCTCGTTCGCCTGCGGGCGCGCCGGCCTCTCGGCGACCGTGTTCATGCCCGGCGTGAGCTACCGCCAGAAGCCGCTGCGCCCGGTGATGATGCGGGTGTACGGCGGTGAGGTGCACGAGAGCCCCAGCGAGCTGACCGAGGTCGGCCGCGCCGCGCGGATCAAGGACCCGAAGCGCATCGGCAGCCTGAACATCGCGAACGGCGAGGCCATCGAGATCGCCCGCAGCGTCGCCGGCGCGCGGTTCGCCGTCGGCAGCGGCGAGAACCACGTGCTCCTGCATCAGACGGTGATCGGCCAGGAGGCCGTGCGCCAGATGGAGGAGGAGGTCGGCGACTATCCGGACGTGGTCACGGCGTGCGTGGGCGCGGGGAGCAACTTTGCCGGCGTCGCCTTCCCGTTCATCCGCAACAGCCGCAAGACCGGCCGGGACGTGCGCCTGATCGCCGCGGAGCCGGTGGCCTGCCCCAAGCTTACGCGCGGCCTGTACGCGTACGACATGAGCGACGCCTCGAGCGCGACGCCCTACGTGCGCATGATGACCCTGGGCCGGGACGTGTCCGTGCCGGGCATTCACGCCGGAGGGCTGCGCTATCACGGCACCTCGCCGCTGCTCAGCGCCATGTACCGCGACGGCCTGTTCGAAGCGCGCTCGTTCGCGCAGCGCAAGGTCTTCGAGACGGCGGTGCTGTTCGCGCGCACCACGGGGATGATCGTCGCGCCGGAGTCGGCCCACGCGCTGGCGGCGGCGGTCGAGGCGGTGCAGGAATCGCCCACTCCGATCTGCGTGCTGGCCAACGTCAGCGGCCACGGTCTGCTGGACCTGTCGTCCTATGACGCGTACCTGAACGAGGACATGGACGACGGACACCTCGACGAGGACAACCTCGCCCGCAGCCTGTCGCTGCTGCGGCAGCGGAACGAGCAGGTGGAGGCCGCGTGATCTCCGCCTGGCCGTCGCCGTCGCCGTTGCAGGAGTCCGCCCGCGAATTTGCCCAGACGCTCCCGGCGGCGCCCGCTCCGGGCGCGGACGCGCGGGAGAAGCAGCGCGTTCTGCGCCAGGCCTGGTCGCAATGCGCCGACTTCGGCCTGTTCTCCATGGCCGTGCCGCGCGAGCTGGGCGGCGACGGCTTCAGCAACCTCGAGATCCTGGAGATCCTGGAGGGGCTCGGCGAGGGCTGCTCCAACGACGGCCTGCTCTTCGCCCTGGGCGCGCATCTCTGGGCCGTCGTGCAGCCGATCGCCCACTTCGGCACGGCGACGCAGCGCGAGCGCTATCTGCCGCGGCTGATGAGCGGCGACTGGATCGGCGCCCACGCCATGACGGAGTCGGAGAACAACTCCGGCGCGTCGTCGACCCGCTACGCGGAGACGGAGGACGGCTACACCATCGACGGGCTGAAGCTGTTCATCACGAACGCGCCGGCCGCGGAGCTGTTCGTGGTGTTCGCCACGCGCGACCCGTCGCTGGGCTCCCGCGGAGCGAGCGCGTTCCTCGTCGAGGCGGACGACGCGGGCCTCACCACGGGGCCCGACGAGCGAAAGCTGGGCCTGGACGGCTCCATGCTCTCGTCCGTGGCGCTGCGGGACGTGGCCGTGCCGCGCGGCCGGCTGCTCGGCGCGCGCGACGGCGGCCGCGATGTCTTCCACTGCGCCATGCAGTGGGAGCGTCTGTTCATCCTGGCGCCCGTCCTGGGCGCGATGAAGCGGCAGACGCAGAACTCGGTGGAGTATGCGCGCGGGCGCCGCGTGAGCGGACGGCCGATCGGCAAGCTGCAGATGGTGTCGGGGCGGATCGCCGACATGTACGTCCGCTACCTCACGGTGCGCGCCTTTCTCCGCGAGAACGCGATGCTCCGCGACGCGGACGGGCTGAGCGACGCGCGGGTGTCGGCCGCCAAGCTGATGCTGGCGGAGGCCGGCGTGCTGCAGCACATGGACGCGCTCCGGATCCACGGCGGCTTTGGATACATGGCCGAGGGCGGGATCGAGAGCGAGCTGCGCGGGTCCCTGGGAGGACTGATCTACTCCGGGACGGCCGAGGTGCAGCGGGTAATGATCGCGCACGAGCTTGGACTATGAAGAGCCTGGCCGCCAGATTCGTCGATGTCGCCCTCCGCCGGCCGGAACACGTCGCGCTGATCGATGGCGACGCGACGGTCACGTATGGTGAGCTTCTGCGGCGGGCCCGGAACGTCGCCGCCTTTCTCCGTGACGCCGGCGTGGTCGCGGGGAGCCGCGTGGCCATCCACCTGGAGAAGTCGGCCGATACCGTGGCCGCGCTCCTGGGAACGCAGTGGCTGGGCGCGGCGTGCGTGCCGATCGACCCGGTCACGCCGGGGCCGCGCCTGGAGCTGATGCTGCGGGACTGCGAGCCGGCGGTGCTCCTGAACCGGCAGACCGCCGGCTTCGCGCCGGCTGCGGCGGCGTCCGCGGAGGTCGCCGGTCCGGTGGAGGTGGCGCCGGCGGACCTGGTGAACATCCTCTACACCTCCGGCTCCACGGGCAAGCCCAAGGGCGTGGCCATCTCCCTGGGCGCGACCACGGCGTTCGTCGACTGGGCGGCCGAGGCCATCGGCGTTACGGAGCACGACCGCGTCTGCAGCCACGCATCCTTCGCCTTCGATCTCTCCATCTTCGACATCTACGCGTCGCTCATGCGCGGCGCGACGATCGTCCTGGTGCCGGAGCTGCAGCGCGGCATGGCGCCGTTCCTGGCGCGCCTGATCGAGCGGCACGCGATCACGGTCTGGTACTCCGTGCCGTCGATCGTGACCAAGATGGCCGAGGTCTGCGCGCGCGAGGGACGCCAGCTCGGTTCCGTACGGCAGCTGATCGTGGCGGGCGAGGCGTTCCGGGGAGGCGCGCTGCCGGTGATCCGGCAGGTCTTCGCCAACGCGCGCATCCACAACTGGTACGGCCCCACGGAGACGAACGTCGTCACGTATCACGAGGTCCGGCCGTCCGATCCGCCGGAAGGCTCCGTGCCCATCGGCGTCGCCTGTCCCTACGCCAAGCTGTTCGTCCGCGACGGCGTCCTCTTCGCGGGCGGCGAGAGCCTGATGAACGGCTACTGGGGCGATCCGGCGCGGACGGCCGCGTCCGTGGTCGAGGAGCAGGGCGAGCGGTTCTACTGCACGAATGACTCGGTGCAGGAGGAGCCCGACGGCACGCTGCGCTACGTCGGCCGCACCGACGCGATGGTGAAGGTGGGCGGCTATCGCGTGGAGCCGGGCGAGATCGAGACCGTGGTGGCGGGGATCGCCGGCGTGCAGGAGTGCGCGGTGGTGCCGTTCACCACGTCGAACGACACCGAGCTCGCCGCGTTCGTCATCGGCAGCGTGCCGGCGTCGGAGCTCTCCGCCGAATGCCGGCGCCGGCTCCCGGCGTACATGACGCCCGCGGCCTGGATCCCGCTGGAGTCGATGCCGCGCAACGACCGCGGGAAGATCGACCGCGCCGCGCTGCAGTCGCGCCTGGACACCGCCGACCGCGCGTACCCCAGCGCGTACCTGGGGCGCGACAAGCACGTGCGCCTGCTCATGCCGCGCGACGGCAAGATCGAGGGCGTCTGCTACCTGCTGCACAGCTACGCCGGCAACTTCAAGTCGTGGACGGAGCGCACGCCGCTGGCGTACCTGGCGGCGCGCCTGCCCCTGCTGTTCGTGATGCCGGAGAGCGGGCGCCGCTGGATGATCGACGACGAGGAGGGAAAGCTGTACGGCAGCTATCTTCTCGACGAGCTGATCCCCACGATCGAGGCGGAGTTCGCGCCCGGGACCACGCGCGGCACGCGCTTCATCGGCGGGTTCTCCATGGGCGGCGCGGCCGCGGTGTTCCACGCGCTGCGGCGGCCTGATCTCTTCGGCGCCGCGTTCGCGCACGCCGGTGCCTTTCACGCCGCGCGCCGCGAAGGCGATCCGTATGCGGCGGAGCGCGGGTCGCGCTCCCTGCTCATGCCCGACGTCGCCGCGCACGAGGCGGTGTGGGGGCAGACCGGCAGCCAGGTGCGCCGCGACTACGATCCGGTCGGGATTGTGGAACGCTTCACCCGCATGCAGGAGCCGGCGCCGCGCCTGTACCTGGACGTCGGCACCGACGACTACGAGCGCGTGGTCGAGACGGTGCGCGACTTCCACGGCATCCTTGCCGGGTTCGGCGTCTCGCACGACTATCGCGAGGTGCCCGGCGGGCACACGTGGGACTACGTGACCGCGGCGCTGCCCGGCGCGCTGGAGTTCCTGGAGCGCAGCCTGGCGGAAGGGCTTCAGCCCGCCGGCGAGCTCCACGCGGCCGACGGCCGCGCGGGCTGATACCGACTCCGCAACGAAACTGCGTCTGGAAGATCGCTGTCATTCTGAGTCTGAGGAAGGCGCCGCACAAAACCGTCTTCCCGCTCCAGGGCCCGTGCGCCGACCGAAGAATCTTTATCGGGAACGGGCGGGTCCTCGCGCCGAGGCAGGAGTAGCCGACAGGACCGTGCGCCCATCGTAGAGATTCTTCGGTCGGCGCACAGGCAAGGGTGCGACTGGGTGGGGCGGAGTGCGCGCCTCTCTCGGAATGACACCGTCCGCTTTATCGGTGCTCGATTTCCGGATTCCGTTCGAGCTTCCACTGGAACAGGACAGGGCCCCGCAGCGGATTCCGTTGCGGGGCCCTGTTCCGTTCCGTTGCGCACAGGAATCGTCACGGGTCGATTCACCCCGCCGCCGCAGATCGAACCGCGTTGTGTGCCGCCGCCGCCGCCGATATACTTGTTTCACCATCACTTCCCGTCCGGCGCCCCCCTCCTCCGCCGGCCGGTCTCCCATCTCCATGAACGCTTTTCGCCGCGTGCCCCCTCCGCGCTCCTTCGCCGCCGTGTGCGCGTCCTTTCGCGCGGATGCCTTCGCCACGGGGGGCGCGTGACCGGCGCGGAGGCCGTCCGGCTGCTCCCCTGCCTGGCTTCGGCCGCGCTCTCGGCGTGGGTGGGCGTGCACTGCTGGCGCCGGCGCGCGCGGCCGGGCGCCGGCGCGTACGCCGTGGTGGCGCTCAGCCAGGCGGCCTGCACGCTAGGCTTCGTCCTGGAGCTGCTGAGCCCCGGCCTTGCCGGCAAGATCTTCTGGGATGACGCGCAGTACCTGGCCCTGGCCCCGCTCCCCGCGGGGATGGTGGCGTTCGCGCTGGACTACACCGGCCGCCGCCCGGCGCACCCCGCACGCACCCTGGGGCTGCTGACGCTGCCGTCTGTCGTGTTCGCCGCGCTCGCGTTCAGTGACCGGCTGCACGGGCTGGTGCGGGCGTCGCCGCGGCTGGTGCCGGGCGAGCCGTTCGCGGCGCTCGTCTACGACTTCACCCCCGCCACGCTCGCGTGGGCCGCGTACGTGCTGGGCCTGATCCTGGGCGCGTGCGTGCTGCTCACGGCGCGCTGGATCCGCGCCCATCCCCTCTACCGCGCGCAGGCCAGCCTGGTGCAGGTGGGCGTGCTGCTGCCGTGGGTCAGCGGCGTGCTCACCCTCACCGTGCTGCGCGACTCTCCCCTGCGCGACTCGACCCCGCTCACCTTTGGCCTGGCCAACCTGCTGGTGGCGTGGGGGCTGTTCCGCGCCCGGCTGTTCGACGTGGGGCCGGTGGCGCGCCACGCCGTGGTGGAGAGCATGGGCGACGCGGTGTACGTGCTGGATGCCGCCGGCCGCGTGGTGGACCTGAACCCCGCCGCCCGCGCCGTGCTGGGGGTGGATGCCGACGGAGCCATCGGCCGGGACGCGGCGGATGTCCTTCCGCTGCCGCCGGGCTCGTTCCCCGCGGACGGGGCGCGCGGCGAGGTGCAGGTGGGGAGCGGGCCCGAGCGGCGGCACGCGGAGGTGAGCGTGTACCCGCTCCCCGGCCCGCGGGGGGAGGCGGCCGGCCGGGTGGTGGTGGTGCGCGACATCACGGAGCGCATCCGGGTGGAAGAGGCGCTGCGCGAAAGCCGCACGCGCTTCGACCGCATCGTGGCCAACGTCCCCGGGATCGTCTACCAGTTCCGCCTGGAGCCGGACGGCACCCCCGGCTTTCCCTGGGTCAGCGACGCCATCGGCCCCATCCTGGGCCTGGAGCCGGCGGAGGTGGTGGCCGACGCGGAGACGTTCCTGGGTGTCGTGCACTCGGACGACGCCGGGCTCTTTCGCGACGCCATCGCCCGCTCGGCCGCGGAGCAGGCGCCGTGGGCGTGGCGGGGACGCGTAACGCGCCGCGACGGCGAGCTTCGCTGGCTGCACGCCCAGTCGCAGCCGCGCACCCTGGAAGACGGGTCGGTGCTGTGGGACGGGGTGGCCGTGGACGTGACCGAGGCGGCGCGGACGGCCGAGGCGCTGCGCGAGGCGCGCGACGGGCTGGAGCACCGCGTGCGCGAGCGCACGGCGGAGCTGGAGGCCGCCAACGCCGCGCTCCGTGCGGAGGTGGATCAGCGCGCGCACGCCCAGGCCGCGCTGCGCGAGGGGGAGGAGCGCTTCCGCGCCATGGTGGAGAGCCTGAGCGAGGCCATCCTGGTCACCGACGCCGACGGCATCGTGCAGTACGCTTCGCCGCGCATCGAGGAGGTGACGGGGTACGCGCCGGCGGAGATGCTGGGCCGGCGCGCCAGCAGCCTGCTGGTCTCCGGCGCGGAACTGCACGCGGCCGACGAGCGGCTGGCCGCGCGCCGCCGCGGCGAGTCGGGGCGCGGCGAGATCCCCATCACCCGCCGCGACGGGAGCCGGGCGTGGGTGGAGGTGATCGGGACGGCGCTCCGCGATGGGGAGGGCCGTCCCATGGGCGGGCTGGACGCCCTGACCGACGTCACCGAGCGCCGCCGCGCCGCCGAGGAGCTGCGCGCGGTGCAGGAGCGCTTTCGCATGCTGGTGGAGGCGGTGCGCGACTACGCAATCGTGGCGCTGGACCCGGAGGGGTACGTGGTGAGCTGGAACGCGGGCGCCGAGCGCATCAGCGGCTACGCGGCGGAGCAGATCCTGGGGCGGCACGTCTCCGTCTTCTATCCGCCGGAAGAGGTGGAGGCGGGAAGGGTGCGGCGGGCGCAGGAGGAGACGCTGCAGGAGGGCCGCTGCGAGATGGAGGGGTGGCGCCTGCGGGCCGACGGCTCGCGCTACTGGGCGCACACCGTCCTCACCCGCCTGCTGGACGAGGAGGGGCAGCCGGCGGGGTTCGCCTCCATCACCCGCGACCTTACCGACCGCCGCGAGGCCGAGGCGGCGCTGCGCCGCGCCGAAGAGCAGCTTCGCCACTCGCAGAAGATGGAGGCCGTGGGACGGCTGGCGGGGGGGATCGCCCACGACTTCAACAACCTGCTGATGGCCATCGGCGGCAACGCGCAGCTCCTGCTGCGCCGCGCCGCGCCCGACGACCCGTCGCGGCCGGGGCTGGAGGAGGTCCGGAAGGCCACCGACCGCGCCGCCGACCTCACGAAGCAGCTCCTGGCCTTCAGCCGGCGGCAGGTGCTGGCGCCGCGGGTGGTGGACCTGGCGGGCGCGGTAACGGAGATGCAGCGCATGCTGGAGCGGCTGCTGGGTCCCGGCATCGACCTGGCCCTGCGCCTGGCCGCCGACACCCCCCGCGTGCGCGCCGACGCCAGCCAGGTGGAGCAGGTGGTGATGAACCTGGTCGTCAACGCGCGCGACGCCATGCCCGGCGGCGGGGTGATCCGCGTGGAGACCGGGGTGGCCGTGCTTACGGACGACGACGTGCGCCGCCACCCGTTCCTGCGCCCCGGCCGCTACGCCGGGCTGGTGGTGGCCGACGGCGGGTGCGGGATGGACGAGCACACGCTGGAGCGGATCTTCGAGCCCTTCTTCACCACCAAGGAGGTGGGGAGCGGGACGGGGCTGGGGCTTTCCACCGTCTATGGAATCGTGAAGCAGAGCGGCGGCTACGTGGTGGCGGAGAGCGCGCCCGGCGAGGGCGCCGTCTTTCGCGTCTACCTTCCCCCCGCGGAGGAGGAGGCCGGGCGGCCCGCACCCCCCGCCGCCGGCCCCACCCCCCGCGGATGGGAGACGGTGCTGCTGGTGGAGGACGAGGACGCCGTGCGGGGCGTGGTGCGCGAGGCGCTGCGGCTCTCCGGATACGAGGTGCTGGAGGCCCGCGGCGGGGCGGAGGCGATGGAGCTGGCCGAGGCGCGCGAGGGCGCCATCCACCTGGTGCTCACCGACGTGATGATGCCCGGCGCCAGCGGCCCCCAGACGGCGCGGCGCGTGCTGGCCCTGCACCCCGAGGCCCGGGTGCTCTACGTCTCTGGCCAGGCGATGCCGGACGGGGGCGACGGCCCGCCGGGCGAATGGCTGCAGAAGCCGGTGTCGCCCGACGCCCTGGCGCGCCGGGTGCGCGAGGTGCTGGACCGCCCGGTGGGAGCGCCGCGATGAGCGCCCCCGCCGCGCGCGTGCTGGTGGTGGAGGACCAGGCGTTCGTGCGCGACCTGGTGGTGCAGGTGCTGCGCGAGGAGGGCCACGCCGTCGACGCGGTAGAGACGGGCGAGGAGGCGCTGCGCCGGCTGGAGCGCGAGCTGTACGACGTGGCGCTGCTGGACCTGGCGCTCCCGGGGATCGGGGGGATGGAGGTGCTCTCCGCCGCCCGGACGCTGCAGACCGACGCGCAGTTCGTGATGATGACGGGGCACGGGTCGGTGGCCTCGGCGGTCGAGGCGGTGCGGCTGGGCGCCTTCGACTACCTGTCCAAGCCCGTGGACGTGGACGAGCTGGCGCTGGTGGTGGAGCGCGCCCTGCGCGAGACCGGGCTGCGCCGCGAGCTGGCGCGCCTGCGCGCCGGCGCCGGGGACGGCGCGCGGGCCCGCATCGTGGGCCGCTCGGCGCCCATGAAGCGGCTCTTCGAGCTCATCGAGCGGGTGGCGCCCACCCGCGCCACCGTGCTGGTGACGGGGGAGACGGGGACGGGCAAGGAGCTGGTCGCCCGCGCGGTGCACGACCTTTCCGACCGCGCGCGGCGGCCGTTCGTGGCCGTCAACTGCTCCGCGCTGCCGGAGACGCTGCTGGAGTCGGAGCTGTTCGGGCACGTGAAGGGCGCGTTTACCGGCGCGGTGGCGGCGCGCCGCGGGCTGTTCGAGGAGGCGGCGGGGGGCACGCTCTTTCTGGACGAGATCGCCACCGTCTCGCCCGCCATCCAGGTCAAGCTGCTGCGCGTGCTGCAGGAGCGGAAGGTGCAGCGGGTGGGCGGGGGCGCGGCACTGAATGTGGACTTCCGGCTGATCGCCGCCTGCAACGTGTCGCTGGAGGACGAGGTAGAGGCGGGGCGGTTTCGCGAGGACCTGTTCTACCGGCTGAACGTCTTTCCCGTGCACGTGCCCCCGCTGCGCGAGCGCGGGGGCGACATCCCGCTGCTGGCGGACCACTTTCTTCGCCGCGTGGCGCGCGAGCACGGCATGGAGCCCCCCGCGCTCTCGCCCCAGGCGCTGGCCCGGATGACGGAGTACGCCTGGCCCGGCAACGTGCGCGAGCTGGAGAACTTCGTGGAGCGCGCGGCCATCCTGCACGCCGGCGCCGCCACGCTCCCCTTCGACCCGCCGCGGGGGTCGCGCCCGGAGCCGGAGCGCGAGCTGGCGGGGCGCGCGCGGCGGGAGCGCTGGACGCTGGAGCGGCTGGAGCGCGAGCACATCCTGCAGGTGCTGGAAGACACCGCCGGCAACCAGGTGCGCGCCGCCGAGATCCTGGGAATCGACCGGCGCACGCTGCACCGCAAGCTCAAGGAGTACCGCGGCGCCGCCGCCCCCGATCCGGCCTGATCCCGAACCCGAGACTGCGTCCGGACGATCGCTGTCATTCTGAGGGAGGCGCCGCGAGACGCTCTCGGCTCACTCGAAAGCCTGGCGCCGACCGAAGAATCTTTATCGGGACCGGGAGGGCCGCGCACTGAAACCGACGCAGCCGACGGGATCGCGCGCCCGGCATGGAGATTCTTCGGTCGGCGCAGAGGCGATCGTGCAAACAGAAAGGGTCGAGCGCGCGCCTCCCTCAGAGTGTGTTCAAGACTCAGCCTGACCGATTGATTTCCGGAGAGGGTGTTGCTGAACCGTCCAAAACGTTGACTTCCTGAGGGAGGCACCACGCCATAACCTGATGCCAGGATGGAGCTTGGTGCCGACCGAAGGATCTCGCCGGCATTACAGAGGGGCCGGCTCCGATGCTCGCCGGCTGGCCCTACAGCGGCGGAGAGGAGGTCCTTCGGTCGCGCGCAAGCGGTTGAGTAATTTCAACTTTCGGAGGTGCGCTCCCTCATACCGCGTTTCGTAGGATAGTTCTGGAAAATCGGCCACCGTCGCGAGGGGCGGCGTAAGGCAGACTCCATCGCGCTCCGGACAGAGATCCTTCGGTCGGCGCACGGGCTGGTACGCGATTCCGCGGGTGTCGAGCGGGCGCCTCGCTCAGGATGACACGTGGGGGCAGAATGTCTGAACCCCAACCGGAACGATGCTCG
>DASTVC010000705.1:0-8595 GCA_035759295.1 Longimicrobium sp.
CGAAAGGTTCTCGAAGATGTTGGGCGTCACCAGGACAAAGCGCTCCAGCCAGTGGCCCAGCAGCACCAGCACCGCGAACCCGGCCAGGATCTCCGGCATCTTCTTGATGCTGCGCGGCAGCAGTCCGAAGAAGGGCACCACGAAGATCATCATCACCGCCGCGATCACCACCGGGCCGAACGGCGCGTTGAACTTGCGGATGAAGTACTCCTGCTCGTGCGGCAGCAGGCCGTACCAGATCACCACGTACTGGGACCAGTTGATGTACATCCAGAACACGGCGAACGCGAACAGCAGCTTGCCGATGTCGTGGAACTGGCGGTCGGTGACCCACTCCTCCAGCCGCAGCGAGCGGCGGTAGATCACCACCATCACGATGGTCATCGCCAGCCCGCTGTGAAACGCGCTGATGAAGAACGCCACCGGGAACATGGTGCTGAAGAAGTGCGGCAGCGTGCTCATCCCCACGTCGATGGCGATGAGGCCCCACAGGAAGGCGAACGCCAGCGCCGCGAATACGCCGATCTTCTGGTTCTTGCGGTAGCTTTCCGCCGCCACCGCCGCGATGTCGCCGGTGATGCCGCGCCCCAGCCAGCTGTACGGCCACCCGCGCCGCCCCGCCCGCTCCAGCCCGTGCACGTCCGGCCGCAGCTGGTGGTAGGCAAAGAGCGTCACCAGGCCGAACAGCACCAGCAGCGCCACCAGGTCGCGGCCGAACAGGAAGGGAAAGCTCAGCCACCCCGCCTTGGCCTCGAGCACCGGGTCGCCCGCGATGTGGCCCAGCCAGTGATGGAAGTACACGTGGCGCCCCCCGTACAGCATGATGGGGAACAGCACCAGCGACACGGGCAGAAAGGCCACGCCGCCCAGCGGAAAGCGCTTGATGGACCAGGCCCAGCGGGCGTTGGTCAGGTGCAGCGCCACCGCGAAGATCACCATTCCGATCGCCACCGACGACCAGAACATCCAGTTGAAGTGGAACGCGTTCCAGGCGCGCTCGCGCGGCGCCAGGAAGAACGTCACCACGCCCAGCAGCGCCAGCCCCAGGCCCACGAGGCTGGGGAGGGCCGAGGGCCCGGCCATCCGCAGCGGCAGGCTGGACGGATACGAATCGTTGTGAGCAGCCATCTCTCGCTTGCGGTCAGGGCACGGTGCTGCCGGGACGGCTTTCGGCCGTCGCGGGCTGGGTCGCGCTGGGCTGCGGCGCCACCGCCGCGGGGGCGGCGGCGGGGCTCGCGGCCACCGGCACGGGCGCCGCGGCCGCCGGCGCCGCTCCACCCTGCAGCTGGCGGACGTAGTGCACGATGGCCCAGCGGTCCAGGTGCGTGATACGGCTGCCGTACGGCGGCATGAGCCCGCGGCCCACGTCGATCACCCCGTAGATGTAGCCGTCCGAGCGCGCCCGTGTGGCGGCGGCGTTCAGCGCGGGGGCGTACGGGAACTTGCTCTGCGCGTTGATCACGCTTCCCTGCCCGTCGCCCAGCGTGCCATGGCAGACCGCGCAGTTGCGCTCGAACTGCAGCTTGCCGCGGGCCAGCACCTGCGCGCTGTGCGGCAGCGGGTTGGCGTATCCGGCCGCGACCCCGTCCAGGTCCGCCTGCGTGTACGGCGCCGGCACGTCGCCCAGCGGGTGCGTCGTGGGCACGGTGCCCGGCACCGGCTCGCGCGGCATCTGGTACGGGTCGGGCACCACGTCGTTGCGCATCGTCGAAAAGGCCGGCACCGCCCCGGACGCCTTGTCCAGGTCGTACCCCGCCCAGTCGGTGCAGGCGGCCGACAGCGTGAACGCGGCGGTGAACAGCACCGCCCGCGCCAGGTTAGCGCTGGTCAACGAGCACCTCCTCCGATCCGCTTTCGCTCATGATCCGCTGCACGTCGCCGTAGCGGTCGCGGGGGGCGTGCGCAAACACGCCAAAGTTGCCCGCCGTGAACGACGGGTGGTACATGGGCGCCTCGGCCGGGCCCACGTGGGGGAGCCGGCCCAGGATGAACAGCCCCGCCACCGTGCTCAGCGCGCCGAGCAGAATCGTGAGCTCGAACATGATCACGCTGAACGCGGGGAGCGCCACGATCTCCTTGCCGCCCACCACCAGCGGCCAGTCGATCGACGCCCAGGTCGCCAGCGCCGTCCCCGCCGCGGTGCCCGTAAAGGCGCCCACCAGGGTGAAGATGCGGACCGGGCTCTCCTTGGTCCCCAGCGCCTCTTCCACCTCGTGCCGCGGGGTGGGCGAGTAGACGGTCAGCTCGAACCCTTCCTTGCGCAGCTTGCGGATGGCCGTCGTCGCGGTGTCCAGGTGGGGGAAAACCCCCAGGACACCCGTGCGCAGCTTGCTCATCGTACCTCCCACTCCTTGTAGCCGGTGGGGAGGGTCTCCACCACCATCTGGGCCTCGTCGTGCGCGTGGTGCTCCGCCCCGTGGTGCTTCATCGGCGGCGGCAGCACCTCCTTGATCTCGGCCATCGACAGGCCCGGCAGGTAGCGCAGGAACAGCAGGAACCACATGAAGAACCAGCCGAACGAGCCCAGCAGCAGCGACGCGTCGACCCACGTCATGTGCAGGTTCCAGAACTTCCAGGGCTCGTAGCTGTGCGAAAGCGAGGGGACGATGATCACGAAGCGCTCGTACCACATCCCGATGTTCACGAACACCGAGATGATGAAGAACGCGTTCAGGTTCTGCCGGATCTTCTTGATCCACAGCAGCTGCGGGACAAAGGCGTTGAAGGTGATCATCGACCACCCGGCCCACCAGTAGTCGCCCGTCACGCGGTCCCAGAACACGTCGCGCTCGTACAGCTCGCCCGAGTAGTAGGCCATGAAGTACTCCATGCCGTAGGCGTAGCCCACGATGCACGAAGTCAGCAGCAGCAGCTTGGCCAGCCGGTCGTAGTGCACGGGGGTAAAGTACGCCCCCAGCCGGAAGATCTTGTGCACCGGCACCATCAGCGTCACCACCATGGCCACGCCGGAAAGGATGGCGCCGGCCACGAAGTACGGGGCGAAGATGGTGGTGTGCCAGCCGGGCACGATGGACACGGCGAAGTCCCACGACACCACCGAGTGCACCGAAAGCACCAGCGGCGTGGCCAGCGCGGCCAGGAACAGGTACGCGCGGGTAAAGTGGCGCCACTCGCGGTCCGTCCCCCGCCATCCCAGCGACAGCACCCCGTAGACCTTCTTCCGCATGGGATCCGTCGTCGAATCGCGCGCGGCGGCGATGTCGGGGATCAGGCCGATGAAGAAGAAGACGGAGCTCACCGTGAGGTACGTGGTCACGGCGAACACGTCCCACAGCAGCGGGCTGCGGAAGTTGGGCCAGATGTGGCGCTGGCTGGGAAGCGGCAGCAGCCAGTAGAAGAACCAGGGGCGGCCGATGTGCAGCAGCGGGAACAGCGCCGCCGTGAGCACCGCGAACACCGTCATGGCCTCGGCAAAGCGGTAGATGGCCTGCCGCCAGGGCGCCCGGAACAGGTACAGGATCGCGGAGATCAGCGTGCCGGCGTGACCGATACCCACCCAGAAGACGAAGGTGGTGATCATCACGGCCCAGTTGTCGCCGATCATCCCCAGGCCGTAGATGATGTTGTGCAGCTCCGCCGTCACCAGCAGGCCCACCAGCATCACCGACATGGCCAGCAGCGCCAGGTAGCCCTTCCCCGGCGGCGTGAGCAGCCGCATGGCGTCGCGGTTTACCTGCTCGTAGCTCTCGACGTCCGGGTGAAAGCTGGAGCGGACCACCGTGTTTTCAGTCTCCGTCGCCATCTCAGTGGCCTCCCTCGCTCTGGCCGCCCTGCGGCATGCTCTCGGTACCGCCGCCCTTGGCGGGGACGCCCTCCTCGTGGTCCTCGCCGCCGCCGTGGCCCGGGGCACCCTGCGAGGCGCTGTGGCCGGCCGCCTCGTGCCCGCCGTTCCTGGGCTCGTGCAGCGTCACCTTGCTCAGGTAGACGATGGCGGGCTGCGTGTTCAGCTCGCCCAGCGCGCGGTAGCCGCGGTTGGTGCGCGCCGCGTGCGACACGGCGCTCTCGCGGTCGCTGAAGTTGCCGAAGACGAACACCTCGGTGGGGCAGGTCTGCACGCACGCCGGCACCACCTCGCCGTCGCGCACGGGGCGCTGCTCCACCGCCGCGTTGCGCTCCACCTCGTGAATGCGCTGCACGCAGAAGGTGCACTTCTCCATCACGCCCTTCTCGCGCACCGTCACGTCCGGGTTCAGCTGCCAGTTCAGCGGCTCGGCGAACTCGTAGGTGAACCAGTTGAAGACGCGCACCTTCCACGGGCAGTTCTGCGCGCAGTAGCGCGTGCCCACGCAGCGGTTGTACACCTGCCCGTTCAGCCCGTCGGGCGTGTGGTACGCGGCGTACACGGGGCACACCGGCTCGCACGGCGCCTGCCCGCAGTGCTGGCAGAGCATGGGAAGGAAGCGCACGTCGTCGGTGGCGTTGTCCTGCAGCGCCTCTTCCGGGTGCCGCCCCACGCCGAAGTAGCGTTCGATGCGCAGCCACCACATCTCGCGCCCCTTGCGGACCTCGGTGGGTCCGACGACGGGGACGTTGTTCTCCGCGCTGCACGCCACCTGGCAGGCGCCGCAGCCGATGCACCGCGCCAGGTCGATGACCATTCCCCAGCGCGTGTCGTTGTCGATGTACTCGCCGTACTCCGTTCCCGGAGGCGGATACCCGGACGCCGGGTCCGTCTGCACCGGCGCGGGGACGAAGCCGCCGGAAGCCTTGAGCTCCTCGATGTGCTGGTCCTCGCCCGGGATCAGCCCGGGGCCCTGCTGGTCCAGCCGCGCCAGCGTGGTAAGGCCGATGGCCTTGGCGATGGCGCGGTCGTGCTGCACGCGGACGCCGGTCTCGACGAGACCCTGCGGGAACGCGCGGCGCACGTTGCGCTCGCCCGTCTTGCGCACCTGGACGCGCACGCCGGCGTGGTTCGCCGCGCCCGTCGCCGGGTCCAGCGTACCGAGCAGCTTCATGGGATTGGCGCCCAGCCCCTCCGTCCAGCGGCCGCCGCCCTCCTGGCCCAGTCCCATCTGGATGGCCAGGGTGTCGCGCATCACGCCCGGGTACAGGTAGGCGCGCGTCTTTACGCTGCCGTGGGGCGAGGTGATCTCCAGCTCGTCGCCCTGGTCGATCTCCAGCCGCGCCGCCGTGGCGGGGTGGATCTCGACGAACGAGTCCCACGACACCTTGGCGACCGGGTCCGGCAGCTCCAGCAGCCAGGGCCGGTTCCCCGTGCGCCCGTCGTAGAAGCGGAGCGAGGGATAGACGACCAGGTGCAGCCCGTCGCCCTCGTACGCCGGCGTCTGGTACGACGCCGGCGCGGCGGGACGGGGCGCGGCGACGGCCGGTGCCGGCTGGACCGGCGCGGCGGCGGCCGTCGCCGCGCCGGCGGCCCCGGCGACGGGCGTCGTCACGGCCGGCGTCGTCGCCGCGGTCACCGTCGGCGTGGCCGAAGCGGCGGTCTGGTCCGCGGTGAAGCCGAAGGCCTGCGTGCTCCCCGATTCCGGGTAGACGCCGCCGCGCTTCAGCGCGCCGCGCCAGGCTTCCGTCGATCCCGCGCGCCCCGCCCAGGCGGCGCGCAGGTAGTCGAGCCACGTCGTCGCCGGGGCGCCAGCCGTCGTCGGGGCAGCGCCGTACGCGGCGGAGATGCCCAGTACGATCTCACCGGCCGCCTTGGTGTTGAAGACCGGCTTCATGGCCGGCTGCACCAGCTCGAACACGCCGGCGCGCGGCACGTAGTCGTCCCAGCGCTCCAGGAAGTGGCTCTGGGGCAGGACGTGCGTGGCCAGCTTGCTGGTCTCGTCGGGGAAGGTGCTCAGGCTTACGCGCACGGGCACCTTGCGCAGCGCCTCGCCGAACTTCAATCCGCCGGGGAGCGAGTGCACCGGGTTCTGCGCATCGACCAGGATCACCTTCACCTGGCCGGCGTTCATCTGCTGGATGAGCTGCTGGATGGGGCGCAGGTCCGCCGGCTGCGCGGAGCGGCCGTTGAGGCCGGCCACCGCCTGGCGTAGCGCTTCGCTGTTCGGCCCCTGCACCGCGGCGCCGGGCCCCAGCGCCACCTTCGCGGCCGACTCGCCCCACCACTGCTGCAGCGTGCGCAGCGCGGCGGCGCGCTCCTGCAGCCCCTCCGCGGGGCCCGTCTGCTGCGCGACCGCGTTCACGTCGCCGCCCGCCAGCGCCTGGGCCACGAGCGCCTCGGTGCCGGGGCGGGTCTGGATCCACAGGTCCGAGTTCAGCCCCGTGAGCGGACGGTGCGGGCCGACCCACACGAAGCGGCCGCGGCGGCCGTTGCGGTAGCCGTGCATCTGCGCGAACTGCCACGCGTAGTCCACGGGCGACCCCCAGGTTTCCAGGAAGTCGGCCCCGAACGAGACCAGCAGGTCGGCGTTGGCGAAGTCCAGGTCGCGGGGCGCGTCTTCCAGCGGCGCGTACCGCACCCGCCGCGCGCCCGTGGCGGCGGCGAACTGGTCCACCAGCGTGTCCATCGTCCCCCGGTACTCGCCGGTCAGGAACACCACGCTGCCGCGGGGGGCGCGGCGAATCTCCTCCGCCACCACCCGCTCCGCCTGGCTCCACGACACCGCGCGGGCCTCGTCCACGCCGAACTCCATCACCGACGGGCCGGTGTAGCGGTCCGGGTGGTAGAGCCCCTGCACGGAGGCCTGGCCGCGGGGGCACAGGTTGCCGTGGCTGATGGGGTGCAGCGGGTTGCCTTCCACCTTGGTGGCGCGCCCCTCGTGCGTCTCTACCTGAATGCCGCAGCCGGCCGGGCATTCCCGGCAGGTGCTGGTGTACCAGGTAGGCACGCCGGGGACGATCTCCTCGGGTGCAATGGCGTACGGGATGAGCTTTTCGACCTCGCGGGTGGAGCATCCCACCGTCGCGGTCGCCGCCCCGGACGCGCCCAGCACCTTGAGGAAGGTGCGCCTCTTCATTCCGTCAGACATGCTGTCTCCTCGCCATCCTTCTCTCGGGCCGCCGCATCAGTAGTGGCAGACCATGCAGTCCGTGGACGCACGCTGGTTGGGATAGGTGGCCAGCTGGCCGCGCCGGTCGGTACCCGACTGGCTGAGCGCGCGGAAGCGGCGAATGAAGCTCGAACGAGCCTGCACCGCGGCCTCTTCGCTGGGCTTGAGCTGGATGTTGCCGCGGTGGCAGTCGATGCACCACCCCATGCGCAGGGAGGAGAACTGCTTCACCTCCTTCATCTCCTGCACGGGTCCGTGGCACGTCTGGCACTCCAGCCCCACGTTCACGTGGGTGTAGTGCGGGAACTTGGCGTGCTCCGGGATCTTGTGGATGCGCACCCAGGGGATTCCCTCCCCGTTCTTCCAGTAGTTCACCAGCTTGAGCCCTTCCCGGTACCACGCGCTGTCGCGCCCGTTGTCCTTGACCTTGGGGAACGCCAGCGTGGCCTGCCCGCGCAGCGCGGTGGGCGCGCTGCTGCCGGGCACGTGGCACCCCACGCACAGCTGCACGCTGGGAATGCCCGCGTCTACCGACCGGTCGGCCGTGTAGTGGCAGTACATGCACGGGATCTTGTTGTCGCCCGCGTGCACGCTGTGGTAGAACGCGATGGGCTGCTCGGGCGGCGGCGCCGGCTTGTAGTCGCGGCAACCGGCCGCTGCAAGCGGGAGCAGCGCCAGCGCTGCGATGCGAAGAGCTCTGGTCATCGTCTGCCTGAACGGAGAATACCATGTGCCGCGCGCGGCAGGCCGTGGTGGCCTGTCCGCGCGCGGCTCTCGCGCCGGGTCTCGCGGGTCCGGGAAAAACCCCATCCACCGTGCGGAGCACCCCCATATAACACGGGGGCGGGCAGGCGGCAACATCAGGTTTGCCCTCACCGTTTGTAGGTGTTTCCCCTACAAAAGCCAACTTCTTGCTGGAACCATACTTACAAACGCGGTCCGGAGAGGCTCCGGACGCGGGCGTCGGGGCTGAAATTGGTTGAGAATGTTTCTCAATGGCGAAATCCCGACATGGGGGTCACGCGTGGCGCCGGTGCTCCACCATCAGGCAGCGGTCCTGGACCACCTTGATCCCCGCCTCGGCGAACCGCCGGGCCGCCTCTTCGTTGCGGATGCCGCTCTGCATCCAGACCGCCTTCGGCTTCGCGGCCAGGATGTCGTCCACGTGCGGCGGAACGTCCTGCGATCGGCGGAACACGTCCACCAGGTCCACCTGGCCGGGGATGTCGGCCACGTTGCGGTAGACCTTCTTGCCCAGGATCTCGGTGACGTCGGGGTAGTAGACGGGGACGGGGATCACGTCCACGCCCGCGCGGTGCAGGTACTCGGGGACGTAGAACGCCGGCTGCCCGGACTGCGCCTCGGTCTTCATCCCCAGCACGGCGACGCGCTTCGAGCTGCGGATGATCTCCCCGATCCCCTGCTCGGTGGTGACCAGGTTGTCGCGCCAGCTTTCTTCCATGGGCTGCCTCCGGGAGGGAAGTGCGAAAAAGTGCGTGAGTGCGTGAGTGCGTGAGTGCGTGAGTGCGTGAGTGCGTTAGTGCGTTAGTGCGGGGTCAAGGTTCGTCGAACGGCATCGAACTGCGTCCGCGGGGTGCCCCACCCCCGGCCCCTCCCCGGT
>DASTVC010000706.1:0-6289 GCA_035759295.1 Longimicrobium sp.
GCCGGCGCCGATGACGAGCTGCATCGGGCCGGCGATGGGGACGTTGTAGTTCAGCCGAAGCGCGAGCCCCGAGGCGTTGACTTCGGTGGGCTGTGCGCCGGTGCAGCAGAACGACTCGTCGAGGTCCCGGTCCTGCGGCGAATAGTAGCCGTCGGCTTCGAGCTGAAAGGCCGGGGTGAAGAAGAACCCGAGGCGCCCGCCGTAGCCGAACCCGTCTTCGGGGACCACGTTGGGGCGGCCGGCGTTCTTGTCGAAGCTCGTCCATTGCCCGAAGGCGCCGATCTCGATGGTTCCGGCGCCAGGCGGCTGTGCCGCCGCCGGCGCACCAAGGAACAATCCCGTCACCACGGCCGCCATCACCCCCACGGCCAGACCTCTTTTCGACATGACTGTTCCCTCTCAAAAAGATGGACCTTCTTCCCGCGCCCATGCTTCCGGCGCGTGGTGGAGCACGCCCCGCGCGACCCACCCCCGCTCCCCCGCCCCCCGCCGCCCGAAAAAGACTTCCGCCCAGCGACTCAACGATATGTCCCCGAACGAGCGGTCCGCTGGTAGTACTTGCCCCCTCGAACGCATCCCGCGACTCACGTCACGCGGTCCCGTCCCGGCCAGCTGAGGGACGACGTTTCTTTATTTACCACTTGGACAATATCAGCATAGCACTTATTTACCATCTGGTCAAGACCGGCTGTCCCTGGCTGATACGCCTGACCTTCCCGTCACCTTCACGCGACCGCCTCCGCGGGGGCGGGGACCTGGCCCGGAACGGCTTCGCGCCCGGTGATCTCCTGCACCGCCAGGCGGAACAGGACCATCCGGAAGCGCACGGGGTCGTCGCCGCTGAAGGTGCCGGGGATCAGCGTCCGCAGCAACTGCACCCCGTGCCACCACTCCTCGTCGTGCAGCGCCAGGCCGTCGTCGGCCATGGTGTAGAACCCGCCGTGCACCACCACGCTGCGCCAGCGAAAGAGCTCCTCCACCTCGTCCACCTCGAACGCCACCGGCGCCCAGCTCTCGGAAGAGGCCGCCAGCTGGGCGCCCGGCGAGGTGCGGCCGTAGATCCACCCGTCGCGATAGACGTAGTTCAGCGGCTTGATCTCCACGCGGCTCTCCACCGCGTACGCCAGCCGCCCCACGTGGTTGCGGGCCAGGATCGCCATACACTCGTCGCGCGACAGCGTAAGGAAGCGCGGATTCTTCTCGCCTCTCGTCATCTTCCCTTCGATGGGCTCGATGCGGGCCCTCGCATCGTCAGACGCGGCGCGCGGACCCCGCTTCACGGGGCCTCCGCGCCGATGCCCAGGATGCGCCCGACTTCCGCCGCCACGCGCCGGGGCTCCACGGGCTTGGCCAGGAACGAGATGCATCCCGCGTCGTGCGCCGCCTGCCGGTCCTCGGGCTGGCCGTGCGCCGTGAGGGCGACGATGGGAATCCTCGTCGTCGTGGGGTCGGCCTTGAGGATGCGGGTGGCCTGCAGCCCGTCGATCAGGGGCATGGTCAGGTCCATCAGGATGAGGTCGGGGCAGTGGTCGCGCGCCATCTGCACGCCGCACTCGCCGTCCACGGCCTGCAGGACGGAGTATCCGTGGTACTTCAGGATGACGCTGTAGATCATCTGGTTGTCCGCGTCGTCCTCGACCAGAAGAACCGTCTTTTCCTGGATCATATGCCTCCCGAGTACAAGTCCCGGCCATTCATTAGGCGCAAAAGGATCGAATCGCCCGCCGATCGCGTTCGCGGCCGGTGCGTGCCGGCTCCATCCGTGTCGTGATCCCGGTGCGGATCCCGCGGCCGCCGGCGGCGTCCCATGCACCGGCGCGTCCCCGACCGGAGTGGGTCCGCCGGCTCCGCCCCGGGGCGGTTGAAACCGCGGCTACAACTTCACGAAGTCCGCCTGCGCGGACTCGGCGGCCCGACCGTGTGCGGCGTCCCGGGCACCCGCGCGTCCGCAACCGGTGCAAGGTGGATCGCTCCGCCGCGCGTCGTCACGCTCCGCACTCACCACCACAATCCGCGAAGGCGGATTTCGCGATTTTCAAGCGGCGAATTCATTCGCTCCGGGTGCGGACCCGGCGGCCGCGTCGGCATCCCAGGCGTCCCTCAGCATCCCAAGGCATCCCCCGGCCCTGTCATTTCGAAGGAGCGCCGCGCGGAATCCAGCCCTGCGACAGACCCGGCGCGCGACTGAGAAATCTGCTCTCCGCCTGCTGGTGGCCTGTCCGAGGCCCCGAACTCGGCCCTGATCGACCCGTCGTGCGGCCGCATGTGCAGAGCGGGCTGCCGCGTCTGCCCTCGCGCGAACCGACGCTTGATTCCTCGGCCCTGCAACCGGTCGCGCGAGAGGCGGACGGCACGACGGCCGGGCCTCGGAATACTGCCACGTGGTTCGCTCCTCCGGCTACGCGCCTCAATCAGCCCGGCGCGACCCTCCGCCCATTACGCCAGCTGGCCGACGATGCCGCGCATGGCGGCCAGGTACTCGTCGGTGTCGAACTGCGCCGGGTCGATCATGGCCTGCACGGCGCAGCCGTGGATCCAGCTTACCGCCACCGCGGCCAGCGCCTCGGCCGTGACCCCGGCGAACGCGGCCGGCTCCGCCAGCAGCAGCTCTTCCATGATGGCGCGGAAGGCGGCGCGGTAGCGCTGCAGCTCGGCGCTCATGCGCACGCGGATCTCCTCGTGCCGCGCGCCCAGCGCCCAGTAGTCGAAGAACAGGCGCGTGTGCCGCGGCTGGTGGGACAGGCGTTCCATCTCCTGCTGCAGCAGCGCGTGCAGGCGGTCAAGCGCGCGCGGAAAGCGGGCGACGTCCTCGGACACGTGCAGCACCGACGTGGACTCGATCAGCCAGTCGAGCAGCGCGTGAACCAGCCGCTCCTTGCGCTGAAAGTGGAACAGCACCAGCGCGTGGCTCACCTGCGCCTCGGCCGCCACCGCGCGGATGGTCAGGCTGCCGATCCCGTCGCGCGCCGCCACCTCGAACGCCCCCCGCAGGATCTGCTCTCTCCGCTCCGCCTCCGATGCCCGCTTTCCCGGCATTCCCGTCTCCCCGGACTGGACCCGTTCCCGATCGCCGGCCGCTCGTCCCTCCGGCATGCCGCGCGATGCTTGTTGACCATTCGTACAATATAGGATAGCTTGTATTTACCGTTTGGTCAACAAGCATCATAAATCGCTCCGCTACAACCCGTTCTGAAGGGCCTTACCATGAGCACCGCGCCGGTTACCCCGCCTTCCAGGGCCCCGCACCACGCGGAGCCGCTGGCGGTCGTGGGGATCGGCGCGTCGGCGGGCGGGCTGAAGGCGCTGCAGCGCTTCATGGAGGCGGTACCGGCGGACAGCGGGATGGCGTACGTGGTGATCATGCACCTGGACCCGGAGCGCAGGAGCCGCATCGGCGAGATCCTGCAGGACCGCACCTCGCTGCCCGTCACGCAGGTCACCCGCGCCACCCCGGTTCGGGCGAACCACGTCTACGTCATCCCCCCGGGCCAGGACCTGGAGATGGTGGACGCCACCATCCGCGTCCTGCCCCGCGGCGACTCGCCGCAGCACTCCCCCATCGACCTCTTCTTCCGCACGCTGGCGCAGGCGTACGGGAGCGATGCCGTGGGCGTGGTGCTTTCCGGCAGCGGCAGCGACGGCACGGCGGGGGTGCGCCACATCCGGGAGCACGGCGGCGTTACCGTGGCGCAGCTCCCCGCCGAGGCCGGCTACGACGCCATGCCCGCGGCCGCCATCGCCACCGGGCAGATCGACCTGGTTCTTCCCGCCGCGGAGATCCCCGCCGAGCTGCTGCGCCTGCGACGGATGCCCAGCCCGCTCCCCGCCGGCGCCCCCGCCGAGGAGACGGAGACGCAGCTGGGCCGCATCTTCGCGGCGCTGCGCGGCAGGACGGGGCAGGACTTCCGGCTGTACAGGCGCGCCACGGTGCTGCGCCGGCTGGAGCGGCGGCTGCGCTTCAACGGCGCCGCCACGCTGGAGGCGTACCTTCCGCTGCTGCAGGAAAGCGACACCGAGGCGCGCGCCCTCGTCCGCGACCTGCTGATCTCCGTGAGCGGCTTCTTTCGCGATCCCGAGGCGTTCCGGGCGCTGGCGAAGCTGGTGCCGTCGCTGTTCGAGGGGAAAGGGCCCGACGACGCGGTGCGGGTGTGGGTGGCGGGGTGCGCCACCGGCGAAGAGGCGTACTCCATCGCCATCCTGCTGGCGGAGCACGCGGCCACGCTCCCTGCCCCGCCCGCGGTGCAGATGTTCGCCACCGACCTGGACGAAAAGGGCTACGCCTGGGGGCGCGACGCGCTGTACCCCGCGTCCGTGGTGGCAGAGCTGCCGCCGGAGCGCCTGGGCCGCTTCTTCGTCCCCGAGGCGGGGGGGTACCGGGTGCGCAAGTCGCTTCGCGAAGGGGTGCTGTTCGCCGTGCACAACGTGCTGCAGGACCCGCCCTTTGCCCGGATGGACCTGATCAGCTGCCGCAACCTGCTCATCTACCTGCAGCCCGAGGCGCAGGAGCAGGTGATCGGCACCTTTCACTACGCGCTTCGCCCCGGCGGCATCCTCTTCCTGGGGACCGCCGAGACCGCCGGCGAGAGCCCGCGCTTTGCCCCCGCGGCGCGAAAGCAGCGCATCTACCGCCGCGACGGCACCGCCCCCCGGCTGCCGGCCCGCACCTCAGCCGCCGACCCGGTGCGGCACCTGGCCGCGATGGTCCCCGGCGCGGTGGCGGATGCGCACCGCCCGGCGGGATTTTCCTACGGCGCCCTTCACCTGCGGCTGCTGGAGGCCTACGCCCCGCCCAGCCTGGTGGTGGACGAGCAGCTGCAGGTGGTGCACCTGTCCGGCGGCGCCGGCGACTACCTGCACGTGGGCGAAGGGGAGCCCAGCCGCAGCGTGATCGACCTGACGCGCGGCGCGCTGCGGATGGAGCTGCGCGCCGCGCTGTACCAGGCGTTCGAAAAGGGGATGCCCACCGTCCGCCGGGTGCACCCGGACGACCCCGGCGGCCCCCGGCTGCGTCTGCGCGTCACGCCGTCCCTGAACGGCGAGCAGGCGGGGCGGTTCGCCCTGGTGGTCCTGGACCCGCATGCCGAGGCGGGGGTCTCGACGGATCCCGACGCGAACGTGCCGGAGGATGCCGCGAACGGCGACATCCGCGCGGAGCTGCGCCTGGCGCGCGAGCAGCTGGAGAGCGCCAGTGCGGCCCGCGACCAGACGGTGGCGCAGCTGCAGTCCGCCAACGACGAGCTGCACTCCATCAACGAAGAGCAGAAGGCCGCGGCGGAGGAGCTGGAGACCAGCCGTGAGGAGATCCAGTCCATCAACGAAGAGCTCACGACCATCAACCAGGAGCACCAGAACACCATCGACGAGCTCAGGCGCACCAACGCCGACCTGCGCAACCTCATCGAGTCCACGGAGATCGGCACCATCTTCCTCGACCGGGAGATGCGCATCCGGCGCTACACCCCCGCCGTGGAGGCGCTCTTCCACTTCGTCCCCACCGACGCGGGGCGGCCGCTGGCCCACATCACCCACCGGCTGGACTACCCGGGGCTGGTGGACGATGCCCGGCGCGTGCTCGCCTCGCAGGGGCGCATCGAGTGCGAGGCACGCAGCGACACGGGCACCTGGTTCGTCGTCCGCATCAACCCCTACCGCGCCCTGGACGACGCCATCGACGGCGTCGTGCTCACCTTTTTCGACATCACCGCGCAGAAGCGGGTGGAAGAGGCGCTGCGCCAGGCCACGAGCGTGGCCGAGCAGGCCAACCTGGCCAAGGACACCTTCCTGGCCACCCTCTCCCACGAGTTCCGCACCCCGCTGAACGGCATGCTGGGGTATGCCGACATCCTGTACCTGGACGGTCCGCTCACCCCGGGACAGGAGCGCAAGATCGCGCGCATCCGGGCGGGGGGCTGGCACCTTGCCTCCATGATCGACGAGATCCTGGCCTTCGCCAAGCTCGACGCCGGGGAGGAGCGGGTGCGCTCCGCGCCCGAGGACGCGCGGCGGATCGCCACGGAGGCGCACGCGCTGGTGCACTCCGTCGCGGACGGCAAGGGGCTCTCTTTCGTCCTGGACGTGCCGGACGAGGCGGTGATGCTGCGGACGGACGCGGGCAAGGCCACCCAGGTGCTGGTGAACCTGTGCGGCAACGCCATCAAGTACACGGGCAAGGGCGAGGTGCGCCTGGCCGTGCGGGCAGAGGGGGAGCGGGTGGTGTTCGAGGTGAGCGATACGGGGATGGGGATCGCCCCCGAGCACCAGGTGCGCATCTTCGACCGCTTCTGGCAGG
>DASTVC010000707.1:0-5592 GCA_035759295.1 Longimicrobium sp.
AACCCTGGGGGAAGGTCGATGTGGGGAAAGGTCGGTGCTCACTTGCAAGCTCCAGCGCGGTGGCAAGTCGCAGCGGGATCGAAGTCCACCTCCCCCAGGGGTTTTTGGGGGAGGTGCGAGCCTAGGCGAGTAGGGGGCGCCGAGTCGGGCGCCAGTTAGATGCTTCTCGTAGCGCCTCGAATCAAACTACCCTGCCCGCACATGGCGCAAAATGATAAACACTGTTAAATTACGGGGTTTACGTGAAAAAGCGCGAAAACGAAAAACACACGCGAATGCAAAGGGACCCGGAAGTGAAGAGCCCGGGCCGCTGCAGACACTCTCAAGGAAACGAATGCGATTCACCGAGCTTGATCTCGCACCGGAGCTGGTGCGTAACGTAACGGAGCTGGGATACGAGATTCCCACTCCCATCCAGCAGCAGGCCATTCCTGCCGCGCTGGAAGGCAAGGACGTACTGGGCCGCGCGCCCACGGGGACCGGAAAGACGGCGGCGTTCATGCTGCCCACGCTGCACCGCCTGCGCGGCAAGGAAGGCCTTCGCTGCCTGGTGCTGTGCCCCACCCGCGAGCTGGCCATCCAGGTGGCCGACAACGCCCGCGGCTACGCCCGCAACACCGAGCTGTTCGTGGGCCTGGTGTACGGCGGCACCCGCGTCGACGCGGACCTGCGCGACCTGCGCGCGGGGGTGGAAGTGCTCGTCGGCACGCCCGGGCGCGTGAACGACCACCTGGAGCGCAACAACATCGACCTGTCGAACGTGGAGATCCTCATCCTGGATGAGGCCGACCGCATGCTCGACATGGGTTTCAAGCCGCAGATCGACCAGATCCTGCGCCGCTGCAAGCGCACCGGACGGCAGACGCTGTTCTTCAGCGCGACGATGCCCAACTCGGTAAAGTCGCTCGCCTACGAGATGCTGCGCGACCCGGTGACGGTCGAGGCGGCGCCCAAGGTGACGACGGCCGAAGGGGTGGAGCAGTTCGTCTACCCCGTGGAGGTCAACAAGAAGACGGACCTGCTGCTGCACCTGCTCAAGGGTTCGGACAAGGAGGCGTTCAGCAGCGCGCTGGTCTTCTCGCGCACCAAGTTCGGCGCCGACCGCATCGCGGGAAGCCTTACGCGCGCGGGCCTCAAGGTCGAGGTGATGCACAGCGACCGCAACATGACGCAGCGGGTGCGCGCGCTCGAGGCGTTCCGCGCGGGCGAGGTGCAGGTGCTGGTGGCGACGGACGTGGCGCAGCGCGGCATCGACGTCGAGGGCATCAGCCACGTGATCAACTACGATGCGCCCAAGGATCCCGAAGGCTACGTGCACCGGGTGGGCCGCACGGCGCGCGCGGGCGAGAAGGGCGTGGCCATCACCTTCATGTCGGGCGGCGAGATTGGCGACGTGGCGGCGGTGGAGCACCTGCTGGGCTACCGCATCGCGCGGGTGAACGTGCCCGGCTACAGTGTGTTCGCCGAGGAGAGCACCGACGGCGAGCCGCAGGTGACCACGGTTACCATGCCGGTGAACAAGAAGAAGGAAGAGCGCGCCACCCGTGGCCGCCGCATGGGCAAGCACGCGTCCAAGGAGCTTTCGCCCGAGGAGCTGCAGAAGCTGCTGGGCGTCAGTTCGGCGGCGTAAGCGTCCAGCGCTGGCTTCGGCCGGCGTGGCGACGGTAGATTGACGGCGAGAGAAGGGGCGGTTCCTGCGCGGGGCCGCCCCTTCTTTGCGTCTGGAGGGGCCCTCACCCGGCTCGTTCCTCGCCTGCCCTCTCCCACAAACTGCGTGGGAGAGGGAATAAACGGCACAGGCGGCGGGGCGCGGTTGACGGGGTGGGTGCGAGGGGCGAGCCTGCATCTGCGACGCGGGGGCCCGGTCCCCCGCCGGGGCCTTTTGCTCGTTCCTCGCAACGGCCCGGCGACCCCTCCCCCAAACTGCGGGGAGGGGTGGTGCACGGGGGCTTCTGGAGCGGGATCGAAGTACACCTCCCCCAGGGTTTTTTGGGGGAGGTGCGAGCCTGAGCGAGTAAGGGGGCGCCCCGTCGCGCGCCAGTTCGATCTCATTCGACGGTCCTGGGTTCCGCTGGAGAGCTTGCCCCATCGTGCCTTCGGCGCTTCGATTGCATCGTCCGAATCCAGAGCGCAGTCCGTTCCATCCACACGACCCGCATGTCCGACCCGAGCCCGCACGAGCCAGAGAACATCTACCGCGCCGGCTGGTTTCCCGATCTGCGCGAGCGGCTGCGGGAGGTGTTTCGCTACGCGCGCCAGCTGGTGCTGGACCCGGGCGTCGCCATTCCCCGCGCGTGGCGCCAGCTGAAGGCCTCGCTGGGGCGCGACGCGGCGTTCTTCGGCGGCATCGTGCGCTTCTTTACGCGCGGCATCGCCAACGGCGTGCGGAATCCGAAGCACCGCCGCTGGATCATCCCCCTGTTCGCGCTCGCCGGCTTTGCGCTGACCATGTCGTGGCAGCGCTGCGGGATCCGGGGATGCCCCGACGTCGGCAAGCTGGCCAGCCTGCAGCCGGGTGGCAACGCGCTGGTGTACGACGCGCGTGGCGCCGTGATCGCCGACCTTTCCCCCACGCGCTGGCAGGTGGTGGATCTCGACCGGCTGCCCAAGTACGTGGGCGAGGCGTTCGTGGCCGTCGAAGACCAGAACTTCTACCGGCACCACGGGGTGCACTGGCCGCGCTTCATCGCGCAGACGGGGCGCAACCTGATTCCGGGACAGCGCGGGGCGGGGGCCAGCACCATCACCATGCAGGCGGCGCGCAACGTCTTTCCCGACCGGCTGCCGGCCAGCGAGCGCACGGTGACGCGCAAGCTGCTGGAGATCCGCGTGGCGCAGGAGATCGAGCGGCGGTACGGCAAGAAGGACATCCTGCAGCTGTACCTCAACAACATCTACTTCGGCGAGGGCGTGTACGGCATCCAGTCCGCCGCGCGTGTCTACTTCGGGAAGAACGCATCGGACCTGCGGCTTTCGGAGGCGGCGCTGCTCGCCGGGCTCCCCAAGGCGCCGACGAACTACAACCCGCGGCGGAATCTCCAGCGCTCCATCCAGCGCCGTAACCTCGTCCTTTCGCTGATGGCGGCGCAGGGGCGCATCACGGCGGAAGACGCGGCGGCATCGAAGGACGCGGACGTGCGGCTGGCGCGCTGGCGGCCGGAACAGCGCCGCCGCAGCAGCGCACCCTACTTTACCGAAGCCGTGCGCCGCCAGCTGGAGGCACAGCTGGGCGACGCGCTGTACCAGGGCGGCATGCGCATCCACACCACGCTGGATCCCCGCGTGCAGGCCGCGGCGGAGCAGCAGCTGGAGGCGCAGATCCGCGCGGTGGAGAACGGCCAGTTCGGACGATTCACGGGGCCGAAGCGCTCGCAATACCGCGATTCCACCGAGACGCCGTACCTGCAGGGCGGCGCGGTGTTCATGGACGCGCAGACGGGGGACGTGCTGGCACTGGTCGGCGGGCGCTCGTGGGACGATTCGCGCTTCGACCGCATCACCCAGGGGCTGCGGCAGCCCGGGAGTGCGTTCAAGCCGTTCGTCTTCGCCGCGGCCGTGGCGGGGGGCGTGTCGCCGGTGGATACGGTGCGCGACGACACGGTAAAGCGCGTGCTTCCCGGGGGCGAGGTGTGGGTGCCGCGCAACTTCGACGGGCGCTACCGCGGACGCGTGACCGTGCGCTACGCGCTTCGTCAGTCCATCAACACCGTGGCCGTAAAGCTGGCGGAGCAGGCGGGGCTGGCCGAGGTGGAGGCCGTGGCCCACCGCGCCGGCATCCGCGCCGACATCCCCCCGCTCCCCTCCGTGGCCATCGGCGCCACGGCGGTGCGGCCGATGGAGCTGGTGACGGCGTACTCGCCCTTCGCCACGCTGGGCTACCGGGTGGAGCCGCGCTTCGTGACGCGGGTGGAGGACCGGGACGGCAAGGTGGTCTGGCGCGCCCGCGTCCGCCGCCGCCGGGTAATGGACCGCGGCGTGGCCTTCCTCATCACCAACATGATGCGGGGCGTGGTGGACCGCGGCTCCGGAACCGCCGCGCGGGCCGCGCTGGGCGACGGCATTCCCGCCGCGGGAAAGACGGGGACGACGAACGGGGCGACGGACGCGTGGTTCGTGGGATTCACCCCGACGCGGCTGGGCGCGGTATGGATCGGCTTCGACCGGCCGCGCACGATCACGAACGAGGGATCGGGCGGGCGCGTGGCGGCGCCGGTGTGGGGGCGCATCATGCGCGTGGCCATGCGCGGGGAAGATGCGGAGGCGTGGAAGGCGCCCGGCGGCGTGGTGACGCGCCAGGTGACGGCCAGCAACGACCGCGTGGTCGCGCCCGGCTGCCGCGCGCGGGGCGACACCTACACCGAGTACTTCCTGCGCCGCCACGTTCCCGACGCCATCTGCCCGCGCGGCACCCGCCGCGACGACCGCGGCTGGTGGCAGCGCACCCGCGACGACATCGGCACGCGCGCCGGCGAGTGGGCGCGCGAGGCGTGGGACGACCTGCGCGGCCGCGTGCGGAAGGCCATCGGCCGGGAAGACCGGGTGGATCCGGACGAGGGGACGCGCCCGGCGCGCGAGGAGCGGGAGGAGCGCGAGGACCACACCGAGCCCGTCATCGAGGTGAACACCGACACCGCCGCCGTGGAGACGGAGGTCGTCGAGACGGTGCCGGTGGACGTGCCCCAGGCGCCGCGCGACACGCTGCGCATCGGCGAGCCACGGCCGTCCGCGCCGCGGGACACGCTGGTGATCCCCGCGCGGGACGACGATCCGGTGCGCGTCACGCCGGAGGCCCAGCCGCCGCCCGCGCAGCCGCTCCCCGCGCCCGCGCAGCCGCCGCCGGGGTGAGTGGCACGCCGGATGCTCGTAGAACGCTCGTTTTGACCGCGGTGGGAGTCCGTCCCCGCGGCGCGGCGCCCGGATGGAGGCGATGAGGCCCTGTCCGCGCGTTGCCCGTGTGGCCGGCGCGTGTAGATTCCGGCCCGCCGCGCGCAGGAAAGTCGGAAAAACAACAGCCGCGGAGCGCCGTGCGATCCCCTTGGGAGCACGGCACGCCCGCGCATGCGCGACGGCCCATCCACCGCCCTTGATGCCCCACACCCTTCGCCCCGCGGTGCGCCGCCTGTTCCGCCGCCTTCCGACGCGCTCCGCCCTGGCGGCGGGCGCGCTGGCCGTGCTGGCCGCCTGCGCGGGGAACGGCGGCGGCGTGGCCACCGGCCCGCTTCCCCAGTTCGCCGAGTACGAGGGGAAGGAAGTGCGCGCGGTGGATTTCCAGGGCGACCTGGTCGTCCCCGAGGACTCGCTGCGCAGCGTGGTGACCACGCACCCCTCGCGCTGCGCCATCCTGGGGCTGCTCCCCTTCTGCATCGGCCGCTTCGGCGAGAACAAGTACGAGCTGGACCTGGGCGTGCTTTCCCGCGACGTGGCCCGCATCCAGCTCGCTCACCGCGACGCCGGCTACTACGGCACCCGCGTGCTCCCGCTGGTCGATCCGGCCGTGGGGGAAGATGGCGTGAACGTCACTTTCCGCGTGGAGCCGGGCGACCTGACCACGCTTACGGCGCTGGAGCTGGCGGGGGCGGAGACGGTGGTGGA
>DASTVC010000708.1:0-4185 GCA_035759295.1 Longimicrobium sp.
CATCCCGTAGCCGCCCGCCTCGTCCTCCGCGTACCACCGGTCCCACCCGAGCGCGGTCCAGCGCTCGCCGGCCAGTGACTGCGCGTGCGCGAAGGCGTCCACGTATGCCTGCGCCGCCGCCACGCGCGCCCGCCCCACGCCGCCGAGTACGGGGGTGAGGGACGATTCCACCAGCACGCGTCCCACGGAGTGCGCCCGCGCGGCCGCGGCCACCGACTCCAGCTCCTGCCGCAGCACGCCGAAGCGGCGGCTCCACTCCGCGGCCCTGGCGTCGCCCAGCGCTTCGAAGCCGCCCAGCTCCTCCAGCGCCGGGGAGGCCACCACCGCGTCTACGCGGCCGAAGCGGGCGGCTGCCGCGGCAAAGGCATCATCCACCTGCTGCGCGTTGTAGAGGGGCGCGCGCAGGGTCAGCACCTCCGCGCCGGTGGCCTCCAGCTCCTGCGCGATCTCGATCATCCGCCGCACGGGGTCGTCGGCGGGGCGCGCGGCGACCACGCGGTCCCACGCCAGCCGGTCGCTCATCCGCTCGTCCACCAGCACCAGCCGCGCGCCGCGGGAGGCCACGTGCCGCGCCAGCAGCTCGCTGCGCCCGTCCACCCCGCCCGCGAACAGCCAGACGGAACCGGGCTCGATCGATCCCTCGCCGGCCGGCTCCACCCGCTCCCAGCCGCGCACCCAGCGCCGCCGGGCGCGGATCGCCACGGCCGTGTCCTTCCGATCCGACAGCGCTTCGGCGACGATCAGCGGCGCCGCATCGCGGTCCCCCGCCACGCAGTCGACCGCGATGCAGGTGAGGGTGGGATGCTCCTCGTGCGCCACGGCGACGGCACCCAGGACCGTGGCGGCGGGCGGATCGATCTCCTCGCCCCCGGTCACTCCCGCGACGCCGTTCGTGACGACGACCAGCCGCGCGTCCTTCCCCCCGCGGCCCAACGCGGCGGCCAGGAGGGCGACGGAGACGAACGCGTCCTCTCCGGTCGCGAGATGGATGGCGTGCACGGGAGATTCGCCCGCGACGGCGTCCATCAGCGCGGCGTAGTCTTCGCGCGCGGCCGGGCGGACCGTCGCCTCGTCACCCCCCACGGCGAAGGCGTCGCCGGGGCGCACGAGGGTTACGGCGCGGCCGGCGGAGCGGAGGGCGGCGGCCAGATCGTGCCCGCGCTCGCTGCCGTCGGCGAACACCAGCCAGCGCGCGCCGTCGTCCGCGGCGGGGCGGACGGCGGGGGTGCGCTTCCAGGCAGGGAGATACAGCCACTCCGCCGGGTCCGCGCGCTTCCCGGTCCGCGGCGCGGGGTCGTGCTCGCCCGCCGCCGGCGCGTCGATCCAGTAGCGTTGGCGCTCCCACGGATACGTCGGAAGGGGCACGCGGCGGAGCGACTCGCCCTCGTGGAAGGCGGCCCAGTCCGGCGTCACGCCCGCGAGCCAGACGCGGCCCAGCGCGCCCAGCGCAAAAGCGGCGTCGCCCGTGCGGTCGTACGGGTAGCGGACGGTGGGAATCACCGTCACCCCGGCGGAATCCGGCCGCTGGCGCACGAAGGTGGACAGCGTCTGGCCGGGACCCATCTCCATCAGCACACGGCCGGCGTCCTTCAGCAGCTCCGCCACGCCGCGCGCGAACTGCACCGGTTCGCGGAGGTGGCGCGCCCAGTAGGCGGGGTCCGTCGCCTGCTCCGGCGTGATCCACGTCCCCGTCACGTTGCTCACGAAGGAGATGGACGGCGCGGAGAGCCGCATCCGCCCCACCATCTCGCGGACGCGGGGGACCAGCGGCTCCATCTGCGGCGAGTGGAAGGCGTGCGTGGCGGCCAGGAAGCGCGCCGTGTGGCCGGCCTCCGCCAGCCGGGCGCGCACCGCCTCCACCGCCTCGGGCGTTCCGCCCACCACGCAGAGCTCCGGCGCGTTGGCGGCGGACACAGCGGCGCCGTCCACCAGAAATGGCTGCACGGCATCCGCGCCCAGCGGGACGGCCAGCATCGCCCCGGCGGGGAGCTCCCCGATCATCCGCCCGCGCGCGGTCACCAGCTCCAGCGCGTCTTCCAGCGTGAACACGCCGGCCACCACGGCCGCCGCGTATTCGCCCAGCGAGTGGCCGATCACGGCGGACGGGCGGATCCCCCAGCTCATCCACAGCCGCGCCAGCGCAACCTCGATCACGAAGACGGCGGGCTGGGCCAGCTCCGTCCGGTTCAGCGCCTCCGCCGCGGGGTCGGCCTCGTCGCGCGCCAGCATGCGGCGCAGGTCGATGCCGGCGCCCGGTGCGGCCTCTTCCGGCGCGGCGCCCGGGTAGAGGGCAGCGAGCAGGTCGATGCCGAAGCGCGCCTGCAGCAGCGCGGCGCAGCGGTCCACCTCCGCGCGAAAGACGGGCTCGCTCTCGTACAGCCCGCGCGCCATCTGCGGATACTGGTCGCCCACGCCGGGGAAGAGGAAAGCCACGGAGCGCAGCCGGTCGTCCAGCGCGCCGGTGACGATGCGATCCGGCTGCCTGCCCCCCAGCAGCGCCGCCACGTCCTCGCCGTCACGGACGACGAGCATCCGCCGGTGCGCCATCTCGCGCCGCCCCGCCTGCAGCGTCCATGCGACGTCCGCCAGCGGCACGTCGGGATTCTGGCGGAGATGCTCCGCGAGACGCGAGGCGGCCGCATCCAGCGCCGCGGCCGTCTTCGCCGACAGCGGAAGCAGGTGCCAGGGGCGGCGAGGGGTGGATGACGCCGGCGCGGGCGCCTCTTCCAGCACCACGTGCGCGTTGGTCCCGCCGATGCCGAACGAGCTCACCCCCGCGCGCCGCGGCGCCGCGTCCCGGTCCCACGCCTCCGCCTGGCCGCTCACGTAGAAGGGCGAGCGGGCGAAGTCGATCTTGGGATTCGGCGCACGGAAGTGAACCGTGGGCGGCAGCGTGCGATTCTCCATCGCCAGCACGGTCTTGATGAAGCCGGCGACGCCCGCCGCCGCATCCGCGTGGCCGATGTTGCTCTTCACGCTGCCGACGGCGGTGCGGTGCGTGCCCTGCACCTCCTCGAACGCCTCGGCCAGCGCGGAGATCTCGATGGGGTCGCCCATCTCGGTGCCGCTGCCGTGGCCCTCCACGTAGCGGATGGTGGCGGGGTCCACGCCCGACACCGTAAGCGCCTCGCGGATCACCGCCGCCTGCCCTTCGGCGGAGGGCGCGGTGAAGGCGACCTTCACGCCGCCGTCGTTGTTCACCGCGCTGCCGCGGATCACCGCGCGGACGGTGTCGCCGTCGGCAAGCGCGTCCTCCAGCCGCTTGAGCACCACCGCGCCCGCGCCGTTGCCGCCGGCCGTGCCGGTAGAGGCGGCGTCGAAGGCACGGCAGCTGCCATCGGTGCTCATGATGCCGCCGGGCGACCACTGGTAGCCGGTGCGGTGCGGCACGTTGACGGAGGTTCCACCCGCCAGCGCCAGGTCGCACTCGCGAGTGAGCAGCGCCTGCACGGCCAGGTGAATGGCCACCAGCGAGGTGCTGCACGCGGTCTGCACGCCCACGGCGGGGCCGCGCAGGTCCAGCTTGTAGGCGGTGCGCGTGGCCAGGAAGTCCTTGTTGCTGCCGATGTTGATGGCAAAGAACCCCAGCGCCTGCACCAGCTCGGGGCGCGAAAGGAGGTTGGCGTGGGCGTAGTTGGCCTCGCCCGCGCCGGCGTACACGCCCACCGCGCTGGTCCCGCGCGTGGGGTCGACGCCGGCGTTCTCCAGCGCCTCCCACGCGACTTCCAGGAACAGGCGATGCGCCGGCTCCAGCACCTCGGCCTCGCGCGGCGAGTAGCCGAAGAACGCGGCGTCGAAGCTTTCGACGTCGCGCAGCACCCCCAGCCGCCGCACGAACGACGGGTTGCTCAGCCACGCCTCGGGGATGCCGGCGGCGCGCAGCTCGTCGTCATCGAAGGTGGTGATCCCTTCGCGCCCGGCGGCGATCATCTCCCAGAACTCGTCCAGCGAGTCCGCGCCGGGAAAGCGTCCCGCCATCCCGACCACGGCGATCTCCGTCCCCAGCAGCTCCGCCCCGTCCACGCTATCCATCTCGCTCATTGGATCGATCTATAGGTTCAAGTCAGCCGTCATTCACTTCGATGGACCCGCATCCGCCCCGCGCCTCCACGCAACCCTCTCTACCAGACCCCGGAAGACCGGTGTCATTCTGAGGAAGGCGCCGCGCCGAACCTTCGGATTTCA
>DASTVC010000709.1:0-7368 GCA_035759295.1 Longimicrobium sp.
GTGGCTGCCGGACGGGACGATCCAGTTCCTGGGACGCAACGATCACCAGGTGAAGGTGCGCGGTTTCCGGATCGAGCTGGGGGAGATCGAGGCGCGGCTCCGGGCGCACCCGGAGGTGCGGGAGGCGGTGGTGCTGGCGCGAGAGGATGCACCGGGAGACAGGCGGCTGGTGGCGTACTACGTGGGGGCGCACGGGGCCGACGCGGAGAAGCTGCATGCGCATCTTTCAGAGCGGCTGCCTGAGTACATGGTGCCGGCGGCGTACGTACCGCTGGGGGCGCTGCCGCTGACCCCGAATGGCAAGGTGGATCGGCGGGCATTGCCGGCGCCGGAGGGGGATGCGTACGCGCGGCGCGGCTACGAGGCACCCCTGGGCGAGGTGGAGGCGGCGCTGGCCGGGATCTGGGCAGAGGTGCTGGGCCTGGAGCGGGTCGGGCGGTGGGACCACTTCTTCGAGCTGGGCGGGCACTCGCTCCTGGCGATCCGGCTGATCGAGCGGATGCGGCGGGTGGGGCTGCACGTGGACGTGCGGGCGCTGTTCACCACGCCGGTGCTGGCCGAGCTGGCACCGGCCGTGGGCCGGGCGTCTACCGAGGTGGTGGTCCCCGCCAACGGGATTCCGGAGGGGTGCGGGTCCATCACGCCGGAGATGCTGCCGCTGGTGGAGCTTACGCAGGCGGAGATCGACCGGATCGTGGCGGGGGTGCCGGGCGGAGCCGCGAACGTGCAGGACATCTACCCGCTCGCCCCGCTGCAGGAGGGGATTCTCTTCCACCACCTGATGTCGCAGGAGGGAGATCCGTACCTGCTGTCGAGCGTGACGGAGTTCGACACCCGCGCGCGCCTCGACCAGTACCTGGCTGCACTGCAGGCGGTGATCGACCGGCACGATATCCTGCGCACGGCAGTGGCCGGGGAGGGGCTCTCCGAGCCGGTGCAGGTGGTCTGGCGGCACGCGCCGCTGCCGCTGGAGGAGGTGGAGCTGGATGTGGATGCAGGGGATGCGGCCGGGCAGCTGTGGCGGCGCTACGACCCCCGGCGGTACCGGATGGAGCTGACGCGGGCGCCGCTGCTGCGGGCGTGCATCGCCGAGGACCGGGCAAGTGGCCGGTGGCTGCTGCTGATGCTCACGCACCACCTGATGAGCGACCACGAGTCGCTCGAGGTGCTGGGGGAGGAGATCTCGGCGCACCTGCTGGGCCGGGAGTCAGAGCTGCCGGCGCCGCTGCCGTTCCGCGACTACGTGGCGCAGGCGCGCCTGGGGGTGAGCCGGGAGGAGCACGAACACTTCTTCCGCGGGATGCTCGAGGACATCGATGAGCCCACGGCGCCGTACGGGCTGCTGGACGTGTGGGGGGAGGGACGTGGGATCGAAGAGGTGTGGCTTCCCGTGGCGGGCGATATCTCTGCGCGGCTGCGCCGCCGGGCGCGGGCGCTGGGGGTGAGCGCGGCGAGCCTGGTTCACCTGGCGTGGGCGCAGGTCCTGGCGCGGCTGAGCGGCCGGCAGGACGTGGTCTTCGGGACGCTGCTCTTCGGACGGATGCAGGGCGGGGAGGGCACGGACCGGGTGATGGGCCCGCTGATCAACACGCTGCCGGTGCGGATCGGCGTGGGAGAGGAGGGGGTCGAGGCGGCGGTGCGGCGCACGCACGCGCTGCTGGCGGACCTGCTGCGGCACGAGCACGCCTCCCTGGCGCTGGCGCAGCGCTGCAGCGGCGTGGCGGCTTCCGCGCCGCTCTTCACCTCGCTGCTGAACTATCGCTATCTGGGCGGGGGCGGCCGTTCCTCCGGGGCGGGGCAGCCGGAGGCGGGCGTGCGGGGCATTGGCGCACAGGAGCGGACGAACTACCCCGTGGCGCTCTCGGTGAACGACCTGGGGGAGGAGCTTTCGCTGGCGGCGCAGGTGGCGGCCCCGGCGCAGGCGGAGCGGGTGTGCCGGCTGATGCACACGGCGCTGGAGCGGCTGGTCGAGGCACTGGAGCTTGCTCCCGGGCGCGCGATCGGGAGCCTCGACGTGCTGCCGGAAGCGGAGCGCCGGCAGGTGGTGGAGGTGTGGAACCGCACGGACGCGGAGTATCCGGCGGACCGGTGCATCCACGAGCTGTTCGAAGCCCAGGCGGCGCGCACGCCGGGGGCGGTGGCCGTGTGCTTCGAGGAGGAGTCGCTCACCTACCGGGAGTTGAACGCGCGCGCGAACCGCCTCGCCCACTACCTGCGGCGACGCGGCGTGGGCCCGGAGGTGCGGGTGGGTGTGCTGCTGGAGCGGAGCCTGGAGATGGTGGTCTCCCTCCTGGCGGTGCTAAAGGCCGGGGGCGCGTACGTGCCGCTGGACCCCGCGTATCCCGCCGAGCGGCTGGTGCTCATGCTGGCCGACTCCGCCACTTCGGTGCTCCTCACGCAGGAGAAGCTGCGCGGCCTTCTCCTCGCCGGGCCCGGCGTCCAGGTGGTGGTCGAGGAAGAGGCGCGGGCGGAGATCGCGGCCGGGAGCGCGGAGAACGTCGAGAGCCGCGTCGCGCCGCGGAACCTGGCGTACCTCATCTACACCTCCGGATCGACGGGCATTCCCAAGGGTGTCGCGATCGAGCACGAGAGCGCCGTGGCGATGCTGGCGTGGGCCTGGGGCGTCTACTCCACCGAGGAGCTGTCGGGGATACTGGCGTCGACATCGATCAGCTTCGACATGTCGGTGTTCGAGCTCTTCGCGCCGCTCACCCGGGGCGGGCGGGTGATCGTGGTGGAGAACGCGCTCGCCCTGCCGCAGTCGGCGGCCGCGGACCAGGTGAGGCTCCTGGACACGGTGCCCTCCGCCGCCGCGGCGCTGCTGAAGAGCGGGGGGATCCCGTCCGGGGTCAGGACGGTGAACCTGGGCGGCGAGCCGCTGCGGGCGGAGCTGGTGGATGCGCTGTACGCGCACGGGGTGGAACGGGTCTACGACCTGTACGGTCCGTCCGAAGACACCACGTTCAGCACGTGCGCGCTCCGGCGGCCGGGGGGCCCGGTGACGATCGGACGCGTGCTGTCGAACTCGCGGGCGTACGTCGTCGATACCGGGCTGCGGCCGGTGCCGATAGGGGTGCCGGGCGAGCTGTACCTGGGCGGCAGGGGGGTGACGCGCGGCTACCTGGGGCGGCCGGGCCTCACCGCGGAGCGGTACGTTCCCGACCCGTTCTCGACCGAAGCCGGCGCGCGGATGTACCGCACCGGGGACCGCATCCGGTGGAATGCGGACGGGACGCTGGAGTACCTGGGGCGGCTGGACCACCAGGTGAAGGTCCGCGGCTTCCGCGTGGAGACGGGCGAGATCGAGGCGGTGCTGCGCCGTCACGAGCGCGTGGCCGACTGCGTCGTGATGGCGCGCGCGGAGGCGGGCGAGCAGCGGCTGGTGGCGTACGTCGTGGGTGAAGCGGAGACCGAGGCGCTGCGCGCGCACGTTCGGCAGAGCCTGCCGGAGTACATGATCCCGGCGGCGTTCGTCTTTCTGGACGCGCTGCCGCTGACGCCCAACGGCAAGCTGGACCGCAGGGCGCTGCCGGCGCCGGGGCTGGTTTCCGGCGAGACGAGCCACGGGGCGCCGCGCCGGCCCCTGGAGGCGGCGCTGGCGGGGATCTGGGCCGAGGTGCTGGGGTGCGCCGGAGTGGGGGTGAACCAGAACTTCTTCGACCTTGGCGGGCACTCCCTTCTGCTCGTAAAGGTGCAGGCGCGCCTCCTCGAGACGCTGGACCGGACGGTTCCGATCGTCGAGCTCCTGCGCTTCCCCACGGTGGCGGCGCTGGCCGAGCACCTGGGGGGCGAGGTGGAGGGCGCCGGGGGGCCGCAGGGCGGTGCGGAGGGGCGCCGGCGGCGGGGGGGCGACCGCGCCGCCCTGCGCAGGGCGCTGGCGGGGCAGGGGGCGGGGGCGAGCGGGGGAGCGACATACAACGGAGAGAATCCATGAGTGATCCGATGGGGGCCGTGGCGGTGATCGGGATGGCGGGGCGCTTCCCGGGCGCGGCCGACGTGGAGCGGTTCTGGGAGAACCTGCGGGCCGGAGTGCACTCGATCACCTTCTTCGACGCGGAAGAGGGGGAGACCGATCCGGCGCTCGTGCGCGCCGCCGGGGCGCTGGAGGGGATCGACCGCTTCGACGCCGCCTTCTTCGGCTTCAGCCCGCGCGACGCGGAGATGCTGGACCCGCAGCAGCGCCTTTTCCTGGAGACCGCCTGGGAGGCGCTGGAGAACGCGGGGCACGTCCCGGGGAGCGAGCGGGAGGCGGTGGCGGTCTACGCCGGGTCGGCGCGCAGCGACTATCTCGCCCTCCACCTCGTCACCCGCCCCGACGTGGTGGAGCCGGCGGGCCCCTTCGCGGTGGAGCTCCTCAACGACCCGACGTTCCTCCCCTCGCGCGTCGCCTACAAGCTGGACCTGCGCGGCCCCGCGCTCAGCGTGCATACCGCGTGCTCCACGGGGCTGGTGGCCATCCACCTGGCGTGCCAGGCGCTGGCGGCCGGCGAGTGCGACCTGGCGGTCGCGGGGAGCGTGCGCGTGGGGCTCGGCCGGGGGTACCGCTACACCCCGGGGGGGATCGCTTCGCCCGACGGGTACTGCCGCGCCTTCGACGCCCGCGCGGCCGGCACCGTCGCCGGGAGCGGGATCGGGGTGGTGGTGCTGCGGCGGCTGGCCGACGCGCTGGCCGACGGCGACCCGGTGCGCGCGGTGATCCTGGGCTCCGCCATCAACAACGACGGCGCGCAGAAGGTGGGCTTCACCGCCCCCAGCGTGGAGGGACAGGCCGAGGTCGTCGAGGAGGCGCTGGCGATGGCGGGGGTGGACCCGGAGACGGTGGGGTATGTGGAGGCCCACGGGAGCGGGACCGAGCTGGGCGATCCCGTGGAGGTGGCCGCCCTTACCCGGGCCTTCGGGGAGGTGCGGCGCAAGGGGTACTGCGCCCTGGGGGCGGTCAAGACCAACGTCGGACACCTGGACGCCGCGGCGGGGGTGGCGGCGTTCGTCAAGGCGGTCCTCGCTCTGGAGCACGGCGAGGTCCCCCCCACCCTCCACTTCACCGAGCCGAACCCGCAGATCGACTTCGCCGGCTCCCCCTTCTTCGTCAACACGGAGCTCCTCCCCTGGCCGGGCGGCGGCACCCTCCCCCGGCGCGCGGGGGTTTCCTCGCTGGGGATCGGGGGGACCAACGTGCACGTGGTGCTGCAGGAGGCGCCCGCGCCGCGGCTCTCCGCCCCGGCGCGGGGATGGCATGTCCTGCCGCTCTCGGCCCGCACCCCGGCCGCGCTGGAGGCTGCCACCGACCGGCTGGCGGCGCACCTGCGCGCCCACCCGGAGCAGGCGCTGGCCGACGTCGCCTGGACGCTGCAGACCGGGCGAAAGGCGTTCGCGCACCGCCGCACGCTGGTGGCGCGCGACGGCGACGGGGCCGCGCGCGTGCTGGCGTCGCGCGCCACCGGGCAGCTCTTCGACGCGGTGGCGCCCGAGGGCGGGCAGCGCGTCGCCTTCATCTTCCCCGGCCTGGGCAACCACTACCCGGGGATGGGGAAGGGCCTGTACGAGAGCGAGCCCCTCTTCCGCGAGACGGTGGACCGCTGCGCCGAGATCCTTCACCCGTACCTGGGGATGGACCTGCGCGAGGCCCTGTACCCGGCGGACGACCTGGCGCCGGCGGCCGACGGTCCCGGCGGGCTGGACCTGCGCGCCGTGCTGGGGCGCGCCGGCCGGGACGACGAGATGGGGCTCCTGGACAGCACCCGGCTGGCCCAGCCGGCGCTCTTCGTGACCGAGTACGCGCTGGCGCGGCTCTGGATGAGCTGGGGGGTGCAGCCCGAGGCCATGATCGGCCACTCGCTGGGCGAGTACGTGGCGGCCACGGTGGCGGGGGTCTGGTCGCTCGAAGACGCGCTGATGCTGGTGGCCGAGCGGGCCCGGCTGATCGACGGGACCCCCCCGGGGGGGATGATGGGGCTCCTCAAGTCGAAGGAGGAGGCCGCCCCCTACCTCCGCGACGGCCTTGCGATCGGCGCCCACAACGCCTGGTGGATCAGCGTGGTCTCGGGCCCCAGGGCGGCCGTGGACGCGCTGCAGGCGGAGATGACGGCGCGCGGGGAGCCCGTGCGACGGCTCCCCGCCAGGCACGCCTACCACTCGCCGATGATGGCGCCGGTGGCCGAGCGGCTGGCGGAGCTCCTGCGCGGGGTGCGGCTCTCCCCGCCGAAGATCCCCTTCGCCTCCAACGTGACCGGGGGGTGGATCCGCCCCGAGGAGGCCACCGACCCCGCGTACTGGACGCGGCACCTGGTGCAGACGGTCCTCTTCTCCGACGGGGTGGAGACGATCGCCCGCGACGGCTTTCGCCTCCTCCTGGAGGTGGGCCCCGGGAACACGGTGGGCGGGCTGGCCCTCCAGGTCGACTGCTGGGGCGACACCCCGGCCTCGCTGGTGGTCGCACTCCGCCACCGCTTCGAGCGCCACCCCGACGACGCCTACCTCCTGGGCGCGGCCGGCCGGCTCTGGGCGCTGGGGGCACCGGTGGACTGGGAGGCGGTGCATGCGCACGAGCGGCTGCGGCGCGTCGCGCTCCCCACCTACCCCTTCGAGCGTGAGCGCTACTGGGTGGAGCCGGGCTCGGCGGTTTCCCGGGCGGGTCGCGGGGGAGAGGCCGTGGAGAGGCGGTCCGGCCCGGCGGGGTGGATGTACCTTCCGGTCTGGCGGCGCGCTCCGCTTCCCGCGGGGATCCCTGCGGAGACCGCGGAGACCGCGGAGTGGCTGGTGCTGGCGGACGGCCTGGGGATCGGCGGGCGGCTGGCCGGGCGGCTGGAGAGCCTGGGGCACACGGTGGCGGTGGCGGAGCCCGGCGAGGGCTTCGCCCGCGCGGGCGACCGCGGCTATACCGTGCGCCCGGGCTCGGCCGACGACCTGGCCGCGCTCCGCGACGCATTGCAGGGAGCGGGGATGCGTCCCCGGCGGGTGATCGTTCTCTGGGGGATCGACCCGGAGAGTGGGGAGGGTCCGGAGGCGTTCTCCCGGGCGCACGCACGCGGGTACGCCACCGTGGCCGCCCTGGCGGCGACCTTTGCCCGCGAGGCGGACGGGGGGCCGTTCCGGCTCCTGGTGGCCACCGAGGGGGTGCGCGACGTGGCCGGCGGCGAGGGCGTCCGCCCCGAGCGCGCCACCGTGCTGGGCCCCTGCCTGGCGATCTCGCAGGAGCTGGCGCACGTCGTCTGCCGCACGGTGGACGTACGCCCCGGCGCTCCCGGCGACGAGCGACTGGTGGAGCAGCTCCTGGCCGAGGCCGCCGCCGACGCCGCGGACACCGCCGCGGCGCTGCGGGGCGCACGGCGCTGGGTGCTGGGCTACGAAGTGGCGCCCCCTGCCGCTGAC